>JBJEJS010000431.1:0-6576 GCA_051878235.1 Candidatus Cryptobacteroides sp. | reverse complement strand
TTTGTGCCTCTGACGCACAAAAAATGCAAATCAACCGGGATTTTACGTTGAGCCCTGATTTCCGAGGGTCTTGGGCACAGCTCGCTTGCCACCACGCGGAATTATCTCGGCGGTTCCGATGAAAAGACAAGGAAGAGGATGGCTGAACTTCTGATGATGAACCGGAAGTGATATGCAAAATTTACGCAAATTTTTTTCGTGACGATGTAATGTGCTGATGGATAGAGGCTTGTGGTTGTGAAATTGTTTTATGTTGAAACAAAACATCAACCCCTTGGTTGTGCCTGTCTCCCAATCCGCTCAGGGCAAATCTTCAGGCAAAAGTAATAGGTTTTTCTTAAATTACAAAAAATAATAATGTCCTTTTTCTGAATTTTCCTGCAAAAAATCGTGATTTTCTGTTTGTTGCGGAGTGTATTGTTTCAACATAAAACAAATTAAGAAAGACAAATGTTATCAATATTAACTTCAAACAAATCAAGATTTATGAAATCATTATTTAAGTCTTGCGGGATGTTCCTTGTCGGGGTCATCTTTGCGGTCTCCGGATGTACCTATTCAGATGACATCGCGGGGATAAACAACAAGCTCAATGATGAGGTTGCTGTTTCCATTTCTTCTCTTGATGATGCCATAAAGAGTCTTGAGACGAAGATGCAGAGTGACTATGCTCTGAAATCCGAAGTCTCTACTCTGAAGACATCTCTTGAGACAAAAATCAACGATGAGGTTGCGAAATTGAATGCCTCAGTCGCAACTTTGAAGGCTTCCTTGGATGACCTTTCTTCCAAGGCAGCCACAAAGAGCGAGCTTGCAGCAGCCCAGTCTGCACTTGAGGCGAAAATCAAGAAGGCTGTTGACGACGCCAATTCTGCAATCGCATCAATCAATTCAGAAATTTCAAAACTTCAGAGCGGAAAAGCCGACAAGGCTGAGCTTGAGGCTCTCAAGGGAACCCTTGAGGGTGAAATCGCATCTGCTAAGTCAGCTCTTGAGGCAAAGATCAATGCCGTGACAGAGTCCGTCAACACTTTGAAGTCATCTCTTGAGTCTCTCAAAGCTGCTGTTGACAAGAACACTTCAGCAGTTGCAGAGAACAAGGCTGCCATCGCCGAGCTTGCAGCGAGCCTTCAGACTGTGGGCGGTCAGATTGTCACCATCCAGGGACAGGTTGCCGACCTGGGTCTTGAGATTGCCGGAATCAAGACCAGGCTCGATGCCGCCGAGGCTGCCATCGATGAGAACGCCGCAGCTGTAAAGGCTCTTTCCGACGAGATGACGGCTCTTTCTGCAAAGGTTGACGCTGCCGACGCTGCAATCGCAGAGGCAAAGGCTGCAATTGCAAAGAATGCTTCCGATGTTGCTGCAAATGCCAAGTTGATTTCCGCCAATGCTGAAAAGATTCAGTTGAATGCACAGGCAATTCTCAAACTCCAGGAAGCAGACGTCCTGATCAACAAGAGGATTGACGAACTCAAATCCGCTGTCGATTCACACATTCAGGACTACAACAGCCACATTGCTGCCTACAATGAATTCGTGAAGCAGTATGCTGCCGACAAGAAGGCAATGGAGACTGAGATTGAATCCCTTAAAGGTGATATGGCGGATGAATTCGATGCCGTTGCCACACGTGTAAGTTATCTTGAGGGACAGGCTTCAGCTCTTGACAGCCGCATTTCAGAGGTTGAGAAAAACGTGACTGTACTTGAGGGAGCGGTGAGCAGCCTTGAGACCAAACTTGGAGAACTTAACACTGAATTGGATAACTTCAAGGCCGCATACGATGAGTATGTTGAAGTAACTGCCGGCATTATTGATGAAATGGAGCGTAGGATCTCTAAGGCAGAGGCTGATCTTGATGCTGCCAATACTGCCATTGAGACTGCCAAAGCTGACGCCATCGATGCTGCCGTCAAGGCTGCTAATGCCGCTCTTGAGACTGCTCAGTCTGCTCTTGATAAAAAGATTTCTGATCTTTCAGAAAAAGTTGAAAAACTTAATGAAAGACTTACGATAGTGGAGGAAGATATCACAGATTTATCCTCTAAAGTAGATGAGCTTATAGCTGGTCTTAAAAAAGATGTTGATGATGCTATAAAAGATCTCGAAGATGAACTTAATAAAGATATAGACGAACTTAACGGTAAAATAGAAGAAATCATCGGCCGCATCCAGAGCCTTGTGTATGTTCCTGTTTACAATGATGGTAAGGCAGACATCAATGTTCTCAAATTGGGGGGCACCGGCTATGTTGAGGGAACCAGTGTCCTCAAGTATAAGGTGACCCCTGCCGAGTGCGCAAGCCAGCTTGCACCTGTTGCTGCCGAGGTGTTCTCATTTGACCTTGAGACGGTCCTGACCAGGGCTGCTGCAGATGAGCCTGCAATGACTGTCGTTTCAGCCGAGGCTCAGGGTGGTGTCCTTGCAATTACTGTCAAGACACGCAATTTCGGTGACGAGTTCTATGCCGGAACAAAATCCTACAGCGCATCGCTTGTACTTTCCAGCGAGGCAACCAACATCGCATCTGCCTACACCAACCTTGTTCCTAAAGTCAATGATGTCTTTGACTTCCATATTTACAGTGCTGACGGAACTGACATTACCGGAACTACTGTTGCCGGGTCTCTTGAATTCCCTTACAACAAGGCGGAACTTGAGAAGACTGTTCTTGAAGGACATTATTATGGATTCACCCTTGGTGGAGTGGATATGACTCTTGAGCAAATGCTTGAGGCCGGTTATGAGATTGAGGTTTCCGGAACAACCGACCCGTCCGCCGACACCGAGAATTTCATTTACGCTCTTGACACCGAATCCGGATATCTCAATGCATCTCTTACCGAGGCTGCCCGTGTTAAGGATAAAGTGGGAACCACAGAACTTGTGACATATACTTATACTGTTGCAGGGCAGGCATATTCTGCAAGCCAGACATTGAAGGTTGCCAAAGAGAGCGCAATTGTCACTCTTCCGGCAGAGGAAATCAAATGGACTTATGCATCTGATGTCGAGGTTGATGGTGACATACTCAATCCGGATCCATTCTGGGGTCGTATGAGTTGGTACACCCGTACTTTTGAGTACACTGAGGCTGAGCTTGCTGCTGTTGCCGAGGACCTTCCTGAGGACATCGAGCTTCTTACGGTATTCAACACTTATAAGGACACTACATTTGTTGGCACTACAACATCAGTCAGTGCTCAGGTTTCGGGTGACAAACTTAAAGTAACCTTCTTCGATTTCGAGTGGGATAAGGAATATTCGACGGAATTCACATATACTTACGATGATAAGATTGATGTGACATTGAAGATTGCATTCAATACTGTTGACCGTAACCGTGAAGCAATCGAGATTGACTGGATCGAGCCTACGGTTGTTGAGTTCCAGAAAGATATGACAATCGCCGGAAATGTTTACAAGTACAATCTTATTGACGACTTCGATTTGTTCGGTGCGCTGAAAGCAGGCAACTATCTCGGTGTTGTCGAAGAGACAGTGACTGCGAAGGATTATCTTGCCGGGGTGATTATTCCTAAGGGAGATCCGCACGGCTTGACACTTGGCGATTCTCCTACAAATGGTGCTTACTTGGCTCTCCGTGCACTGTCCGCTGACGAGTATATCTGCACATTCAATTATGATTACTCAAAATACACCAGTGGAATCCTTCCTGAAACTCCTCTTGACAGGACATTCACAACTTGGTACGGTCAGGAAATCAAGGTTAAGCATACTCTCAATTTCACCTTGCCGGTATATGACTTTGCTGATGTTCCAGTTTATGTGGCTGAAAATGAGAATGGTTTCTATTCCAATGTAATGGGTCTTTATGATCCTGAACTCACATCAGCCAAGGTTTCGGCATTCTCGGTCAACAATGTGAAACTCACTTCAGCATTCAATGTCGTTGATAAGAATGGCAATGTGGTTGCCGACCTTGTTTCCGAGGGGCTCGTTCAGGAGTTTGAGATTGAGACTGAGAGTCATACGGGAATCGATATGACTGACAATGTCATCTCATACAACGGGAAGAATGAATATGTTGATGTCAAAGGAAATCTCTATATTGAGAACACTGGTGGAATCCGTGTGAAACTTCCTACTTCTTTTGATGAGAATGGAAAATATGCATCATATAGGGTCAACAGGTATGATCCGATAGGAACACCGGTTCTCAAGAGTGAGGCTCCTGTCATTAAAGTGACGGATTCAAAGGTATATACGGTAAATATGCTCGATTACATCACTTTGAAGGACTATCGTGATGGAGCCGCTGCCTATGACCTTATCTCAAATGGCGGCTGGGTTGTCGGAGACGACTCCAATGGATATGCTGCAGGAGTGGATGTGAAAACGCTTTATAACCTTGAAATCGGTTACAATGATGTTGAGGCTGAAATTGAATCTTCTGTACGCAATTACTTCGATTTCAATGACGGAGTCCTCATATTCGATGCATCGGTCAACCTGACCCTTCTCAATCCAATTGAGATTCCTGTCAAGATGACAATTGATTACACTTGGGGTTCAAAAGAAATTAAATTCACAGTGACAGTCACCAAATAACGGAATCTGAGACAAAACAGCCTTCCTGACGGAATTTGATTCCGGAGGGTTGATATAGTACGATTCACTTTCCTGCCCGGGCCCGTCGTTGATGACGCACCCGGGTTTTTCTTTTCCGGAGAATCCCTTTTGTGTATTTTTGCAATTCTTGTCTGCAACATTTGCCGGCGTTCCGCAGTCTAATATCCGGGCGGCAGGAAATGAAAGGCTGCCGAGGTCAAATCTGTCAAATAAATATTGAATTGTTATGGAAGAAATAGTTGCATTGTGCATTCCAATTGGGGTTTGTGTCGTTTTGCCTGTGATGGTTGTCTGGCTGGCTCTCAAGAGCAGGAACCACACGGTTGACAAGAACGCCGAAATCATCTCAAAGGCTATTGAGAACGGCCAGGAAATTGACCCTGAACTTCTGATGGTCCGTAGGGAGAAGAAGACAGGAGGAATCAAGATGGAACTCCTGAGGGAACTTCGTGTCGGAGTGGTCTTCACGGTCCTCGGACTGGCGTTCATCATCCTTTCCTCCCTCGGCTTTTTGAACGATGTCGCAGGAGTCGGGTTCAATGTGTTTCTCCTTTGCGGGCTTATCTTCGTCCCGATCGGACTTGGAGGGTTTGTCTCATATTTTGTGGGCAGGCACTCCTTGAAGGAGGAGATGGCACTGGAACTTGAGGCCCGCAGGAATGCCTCGAAGAAGGAGGAGGGGGACAAGTAGTCTCACTCGGCAGAGATGACAAGGGAGGGTTTCATAAAACTTGTCGCAAAGGAGCAGGAGTCTCTCAGGAGATTCCTGTGCCTGTTGTGTGACGGAGACTCTGCCCTTGCCGATGACATTGCCCAGGAGTCTCTGCTGAAGGCGTATCTTTCGTTTGAACGCTTTGAGGGAAGGTCGAGGTTTTCCACCTGGCTGTTCCGCATTGCCTATAACTGCTTCTATGACAACCGCCGCAAATCCTTAAAGACGGAAAGGCAGGATCTTCCTGAGGATTATGACTGCCCTGACAGTGACCAGACCGCAGACAAGAAGTTCCGGCACCAGCAGTTGTATATGGCGATAGCCGCTCTCTCCTGCAATGAGAAGGAGGTCGTGCTCCTGTTTTATATGGAGGGGAAATCCGTGAAGGAGATAGAGCAGATCACAGGAATTCCCTCGGGCACCGTCCGCTCGCATCTTTCAAGGGCGAGGGCGCATCTGCGCGAGTACCTTTCTTCCCTTATATGACATATACCATATATATTATATATATCCCATATACCTTTAAGAAACGAAGAAATGAAAACAGAAAAGGACATACGCTCATTTATGCTTGAGCACAGGGAAACTCCATCTGACCCGGACGCTTTTATGGCGGATCTCGTCCGACAGATGGACCTGCTTCCTGTCCCCGCGTCATTTGAGAAGGACGGGCAGCGCATTCCGCAGGAAGATTCCTGTCTGGAGAAGGTCGTCAGGAACATCAAACGGTACAACCGTGCGAAAGCCTTCACGACCCTTATCGCGACGACCCTGCTGAGCATCGCGATGACCTGCCTTGTGATTTTCCTTCCGTCTTCTTTCTTCGAGGCTGCGGGAGGCTTCCTCTCCTCCCTTTCCGGAGGCCGTTTTTCGGATTTCTTCATCTCCCCGTCCGGATTCCTGTCCCTGAAATGTCTTGCCGCAGGCATTCTCACCATCCTCTCCTCCTGTCTCTTCGCCCGCCGCTTTTTTGCCTGATTCCCTCCTTCATCCTTCAGTAAAATGAAACCGGAGGATCAGCAATGTCCTCTGGTCTTTCCCTTCTCGTCATTCGCGTCTTTCCTGTTCCGTCATTCCCGGATTGACCGGGAATCTCCTGCACAAAGATGCCCGATCACAGTCGGGCATGACGAGGTTAGGGTCAGGCCTGATGTCACTCCCGGTTTTTTGGCACGAAATCAGCCTCTTTTTGCGTGCTTTCAGACATTTAGTCCGACTGTAACCTACTTGTATCCAATCAATTGACGAATCTCTCCTGAATTTTGTCC
>JBJEJS010000430.1:0-6618 GCA_051878235.1 Candidatus Cryptobacteroides sp. | reverse complement strand
TTCTGACATCATTGAGCAGATGTTGATGATCTTTCCGCCGCCGAGTTTGATCATTGTCGGGATGACGGCCTTTGACACGATGAACGGACCGTTGAGGTCGATGTCAATGACCTGGCGGAACTCTGCCGCGGTCATCTCGCACATAGGGATACGCTTGATGATGCCTGCATTGTTTACGAGAATGTTGACAGGACCGACTTCCTTCTCAATCCTGGCAACCATTTCGTTGACCTGATCCTCGTTGGTCACATCGCAGACATAACCGTGGGCCTCGATGCCTTTCTCCTTGTAGGCAGCGATACCCTTGTCCACAAGCTCCTGCTTGATGTCGTTGAACACAATCTTTGCCCCTGCCTCTGAAAATGCAGTTGCAAGTGCGAATCCGATTCCGTAAGATGCTCCTGTTACAAGGGCAACCTTACCTTCGAGTGAGAAATTTACCATAATCTCTATAAGTGTTTGAATGTTCTGTCAATAAAATTATTTAAGATCCGAAGTGGCGCAGCCGTCCATATCGCCGTAGTCGAGGTTCTCTCCGCACATAGCCCAGATGAATGTGTAGTTCTTGGTGGCGCAGGCAGAGTGGATGCTCCATTCAGGTGAGATGACCGCCTGCTCGTTCTTCATAAAGATGTGCCTTGTCTCGTCAGGCTGTCCCATAAAGTGGCAGATTGCCTGGTCCTCAGGGATTTCGAAGTAGAAGTAAACCTCCATCCTGCGGTTGTGGGTGTGTGCCGGCATCGTGTTCCAGGTGCTTCCGGGCATCAGTTCGGTCATACCCATCTGGAGTTGGCAGGTAGGGACAACCTCCTTAACGAGCATCCTGTTGATGATGCGGTGGTTGCTCTCCTCAAGGGTCCCGAGTTCCATCTTAACTGCATCCTCGCGTGTGGTGAGGTGGTCAGGGTAGGTGGTGTGTGCAGGTGATGAGCAGAAGTAGAATTTTGCAGGATTCTTAGGGTCAGCGCTTTCGAAAGTCACTTTCCTGTCTCCCTTGCCGAGGTAGAGAGCCTCTTTGTATTCGAGGTCGAATGAAGCGTCACCGGCCTTTACAGTTCCCTTGCCGCCCACATTGAAGATTCCGATCTCACGCCTTCCGAGGAAATACTCATTGCGGAGGATGTCAATCGGTTTGAGTTCAACCGTCCCGTTCACAGGCATCGCGCCTCCCGCAATCATCCTGTCGTGCATCGTATAGACGATGTTGACTTCGTCAGCAGTGAAAACTTTCCCGATGAGGTAGGCGTCCCTCAACTGTTTTGTGTCGTAATGCTTTACATCATCCGGATGTGCCGCATACCTTACTTCGCTATTGATTTTCATATTTTATATGTAAATATTTATTATTTTATATATGTCCTTATATATATTTCCGATATATGAAGAATATTGTGTCCTTCGATGCAAGCCGTGCAAAATTAAGTATATTATCGGACTTTTCAAAAAAAACCGTTACCGTTAACGGAAATTTTGCATAACTTTGTCTGAGCGTTGAAAAAAGGGGAAAAATATATGCCTGGAAAGTCTTCAAACCGTGGTTGGATAATCCTTGCCGTCATCCTTGTCCTGTGTCTTGGCCTTGTGGTGGCGGGGTGCGCCGTGATGAGGCTCAACAGGGGCCAGGCGGGCGTGGACGAGGCTGTCGCAGGGGATGGCGTTCCGGAAGACAACGGATGGATGTCGGACACCACCGGTTGGGAACTTCCTGCCTGGACATCCGGCGGCACAAGTGTTCCCGTCACCCACAGCGGCTACACCGCAAGTTACAACACCGAAAGGCTGATACCTGACTGGGTGGCATACACCCTCACTGCCGAGGAGGTGGCAGGCACAGTCGGACGCGGCTCCGGCTTCCGTCCCGACCCCTCCCTCGACTGCCCTCAGGCCGTTGACGCCGACTACCGCAATTCAGGATGGGACAGGGGGCATATGGCTCCTGCAGCGGATATGAGATGGAGCACTTCCGCAATGTCCGAAAGTTTTTATCTTGTGAATGTCTGTCCGCAGCATCCGGGCCTGAACAGGGGGGACTGGAAGGAACTGGAGGACCTTTGCCGGAATCTGGCGGTGAAATATGGTGAACTGCGGATCGTCTGCGGCCCTCTGGTCCGTGACAATGCCCTCGGCAGGATAGGGTCAGGCGTCTGTGTCCCGGACGCATTTTTCAAGGCATTGCTCGCCAGGACTGACTCCTTGACCCTCAGTTCAATCGCGTTTGTCTTTGAAAATGCCCCGGGCAACCGTCCCGTCGCCTCATACGCCGTCAGCGTGGACTCTGTCGAGACTCTTTCAGGTCTTGACCTTTTCGCCCGTCTTCCTGACGGTCCCGAATCCCTCATCGAATCCTCTTTCGACCTCTCTCTCTGGGGACTATGAAAAAGTTCTCAGGGGACTTTGAGAATCTCCTGAGGACTGTGAGAAAGATTATCCGCCATTCCTAAAAATGGTGGTAATGCGGTCCGAACCTCTCGAAAGCCGCCCTGTCGAGCGCTTCCCTGTGGTCGGGATGGGCTATGCCTGTCAGAAGTTTCGCCCTTTCCTGCATTGACTTGCCGTAGAGGTCAACCGCGCCGTATTCGGTGACCACCCAATGGATATGCGCCCTTGAGGTCACGATGCCTGCCCCGTCAAGGACTGTAGGGGCAATCTTGCTCTCGCCTTTCGATGTGCAGGACGGCATCGCGATGATTGCCTTGCCCCCTTCCGAAAGGGATGCCCCATAGACGAAATCCACCTGTCCGCCCACTCCTGAGTAGAATTTCATTCCGATGGAGTCCGCGCAGACCTGTCCCGTCAGGTCAATCTGGACAGCGGAGTTTATGGCGGTCATCTTAGGATTCCTCGACATTATGAAAGGGTCGTTGGTGTAGCCCACATCCATCATCGAGACCATCGGATTGTCGTCGATGAAGTCATATACCTTCTGGGAGCCCATCAGGAATGTCGAGACCAGTTTCCCCTTGTCGGTCACCTTGTTGCTTCCGTCTATGACTCCTTTCTCAACCAGTTCAAGAACTCCGTCCGCAAACATCTCCGTGTGGATTCCGAGGTGCTTGTGCCCCCCGAGTTGCGCAAGGACGGCATTCGGAATCGCGCCAATGCCCATCTGGAGGCACGCCCCGTCGTCAATCAGTGCGGCGCAGTTCTTTCCGATGGCCGTCTCAATCTCATTGGGAACGCTGAAATGTGCAGGCTCGAGAGGGGTGTCCGCCTCCACGAATATGTCTATCATCGACATCGGTATCATCGCCTGTCCCCACGCCCGGGGCACATTCTTGTTAACTACTGCGATGACTGTCTTCGCACATTCGATTGCCGCGAGGGTCGCATCTACGGATGTCCCGAGTGAGACGAACCCGTGCTTGTCGGGAGGGCAGACCTGGATCATCGCCACATCGCAGGGAAGCGCGCCGCACCTGTATAGCCTCTGGGTCTCGCTCAGGAACACGGGAATGTAGTCCGAATATCCCGCCTGGACGCTTTTCCTGACATTTGCCCCGATGAAGAAGCCCTGATGGAAAAAGATTCCGTCATATTTCGGGTCGGTGTAGGGGGCGGGGCCCTCGGTGTGCAGGTGGTGGATATGTATGTCCCTGATCTCACCCCTGTCCGCGCGGCGGCACAATGCCTCGATCAGGATTCTCGGTGCGCTGGCGACGCTGCTGAAATGTATGTGGTCAGATGATTTGACGGCCATAACGGCTTCATCTGCTGTCACGAAGTTGATTGGTTTGTTCATATTGTCAAATTCCGCTAATGAAGGGAAATATTAAATATTGTGGTCAAAAAACGCCCAAAGATAAGGTAAAAATGTTAATTTTGCCACCCGTAAAAAGGAAATGAAGTTTCTGCGTGAAACTTGAATAAGGAATTATGAAGACAAGACAGGAAAAACTTGAGGCATTCGGAAGGATCCTCGACATACTTGACGAACTCAGGGTCAAGTGTCCTTGGGACAGGAAGCAGACGACAGAATCTCTCAGGCCGCAGACAATCGAAGAGACATACGAACTCAGCGACGCCATACTCAAGGCGGACGACCACGAAATCTCGAAGGAACTCGGGGATGTGCTGCTGCACGTCCTTTTCTATGCGAAAATTGGGGAGGAAAAAGGGACATACGACATCGTGGATGTCATCAACTTCCTTTGTGACAAGTTGATATACCGTCATCCCCACGTCTTCTCAACCGTTGAGGTCGCTGACGCGGAGGAGGTTATGAAGAACTGGGAAATGCTCAAGACCAAGGAGAAGGACGGCAACAGGAGGGTGCTTTCCGGCGTGCCTGAGACCCTGCCTCCGCTCCTGAAGGCCTACAGGATGCAGGACAAGGCGCGTGGAGTGGGCTTCGACTGGGAGGAGAAGTCCCAGGTCTGGGACAAGGTGAAGGAGGAACTCGGCGAATATCAGGCCGAACTGGATGCAATCGATGCTGCGGGTGAGGATGAGGCGGAGCGCAAGGCTGCGTTTGACAGGGCAGAGACCGAACTTGGCGACTTCCTTTTCTCTGTGGTCAATGCGGCCCGCCTTTACGGTCTGAATCCTGACACCGCCCTAGAAAAGACCTGTGCGAAGTTCCGCCGCAGGTTCACTTATCTGGAGGAACACACAATCCGTCGGGGGATAGACCTCAAGAGCCTGTCGCTCAGTCAGATGGATGAGATATGGGATGAGGCGAAGGCAAAAGGTTTATAGCCTTTTGCCTTCGTTTCATATTGCCCCTCCCGTTTCGTCCGGATCCCCGGCCGCTAAGACGGCAGCCCCTCTTAGGGGCACAGTGGACCGTGTTTTCCTGACCCCTTGCGTCGCTGCGCTCCGGATATTATAGGCCAGGATGGAAAGAGTGGAGAAAACAGAGAAGAAAGAGTGGCAAAGAATTTGAAAATATATTATATTTGCAAGATTTTAGGAACTTTTGGAAAGTCCTTAGAATCTTATGACAAGGCTTTTTAGAAAAGTGAAATCATTTATAAACTTATAGAAGATATTATGGTTTATTCACACGAAGTGCAGCAGATGTGCTGCGTCAAAAAAGGACCGAATCACGGTCCCGCTCCGATTCCTGAAGAGGGAAAATGGGTGAAATCAAGAGAAATTTCCGATGTGAGCGGTCTCACTCACGGTATCGGTTGGTGCGCCCCTCAGCAGGGTGCCTGCAAACTTACCCTCAATGTGAAGGAGGGAGTCATCCAGGAAGCGCTTGTCGAGACCATCGGCTGCTCGGGTATGACCCATTCTGCGGCTATGGCTTCCGAGATTCTTCCGGGGAAGACCATCCTTGAGGCTCTCAACACTGACCTCGTCTGCGATGCCATCAACACGGCAATGCGCGAACTTTTCCTTCAGATTGTCTATGGACGCACCCAGTCAGCCTTCTCAGAGGGCGGTCTGATGATCGGTGCAGGCCTTGAGGACCTCGGAAAAGGTCTCCGCAGCCAGGTCGGAACTCTCTACGGAACTCTTGCGAAAGGTCCTCGTTATCTTGAGATGGCCGAAGGTTACATCAAGACCCTCGCCCTTGACAAGAACGATGAGATCTGCGGATATGAGTTCGTTCATCTCGGCAAATTCATGGACCTCGTGAAGAAGGGAACCGATGCCAATGAGGCTCTCAAACAGGTCACAGGCTCATACGGTCGTTTCTCAAAAGAGGCCGGTGCTGTTAAATACATTGACCCACGAAAAGAATAAGGAGGAAAGACTATGATCAGAGAAGTGAAATTCGAAAGCCAGGACCGTCGTATCAAACAGATTCTCGCTGCCCTCAATGCAAACGGAATCAAGGATATCGAAGAGGCAAACGCAATTTGCGAGCAGTACGGTCTTGATCCATATAAGACTTGTGAGGAAACCCAGCCTATCTGCTTCGAGAATGCCAAATGGGCGTATGTGGTGGGTTCTGCAATCGCCATTAAGAAAGGCTGCAGGAACGCTGCCGAGGCTGCCGAGGCAATCGGTATCGGCCTCCAGGCATTCTGCATCCCAGGCTCAGTTGCCGATGACCGCAAGGTGGGTCTCGGACACGGAAACCTCGCCGCAATGCTTCTGCGTGAGGAGACAAAATGCTTTGCATTCCTCGCCGGACACGAGTCCTTCGCAGCCGCAGAGGGTGCCATCAAGATTGCCGCAAAGGCTGACAAGGTCCGCAAGGAGCCTCTCCGCTGCATCCTGAACGGTCTTGGAAAGGATGCAGCACAGATCATCTCCCGCATCAACGGCTTCACATATGTGCAGACCGAGTTCGACTATTACACAGGCGAACTGAAGGTTGTCCGTGAGATTGCCTACAGCGACGGTCCTCGTGCAAAGGTGAAATGCTACGGTGCAGACGATGTCCGCGAAGGTGTGGCAATTATGTGGCACGAGGGTGTGGATGTCTCCATCACAGGCAACTCCACCAACCCTACCCGTTTCCAGCACCCTGTGGCAGGCACCTATAAGAAGGAGCGTGTCCTCGCAGGCAAGCCTTATTTCTCAGTCGCTTCCGGTGGTGGTACAGGCCGTACCCTTCACCCGGACAATATGGCTGCGGGTCCAGCATCATACGGTATGACCGACACAATGGGCCGTATGCACTCCGACGCCCAGTTCGCAGGTTCTTCTTCAGTTCCTGCTCAC
>JBJEJS010000429.1:0-6678 GCA_051878235.1 Candidatus Cryptobacteroides sp. | reverse complement strand
CCGGAACTGGCCCATAAACACACTCCAGGAAGGCATTTTGACAAAATCCACCCCGTCTACCTTCTCAATCGCAGGAGTCGGCCTGGCTGGGTCGGGACCGAAAATTTTCTCGACTGACCGCCCGTAAAGGAAATACCCCAGAAGAAGGGCGGCAAGGCTTATCAGAAAAGAATACATAGTGTTTTGTATTTAATGACCTACACATTCGAGAGAGCCTGCTCAAGGTCGGCAATGATGTCATCCGCATCTTCGATGCCGACTGAAAGCCTCATCAGATCAGGAGCGACACCGGCCTCACGGAGCTGTTCGTCACTGAGTTGCCTGTGGGTATGGCTCGCAGGATGCAGAATGCAGGTGCGCGCATCCGCCACGTGGGTTACTATGGCCACGAATTTCAGGCTGTCCATAAACCTTACCGCATCCTCACGGGAACCTTTCAGTCCGAAGGCAAGGACACCGCAGGAGCCGTCAGGCAGGTATTTCCTGGCAAGTTCATAATAAGGGTCATCCTCAAGGCCGCTGTATCTCACCCACGCCACTTTCTCATTGGCCTTCAGCCATCTGGCCACCTTGAGAGCGTTCTCACAATGGCGTGGCATCCTAAGGTGGAGTGTCTCAAGCCCGATATTCAGAAGGAAACTGTTCATCGGGGCCGGTGACGAGCCGAGGTCGCGCATCAGTTGGGCAATAATCTTCGCTATGTAGGCTTTGCGGCCAAAATATCTGGTATATGTAAGACCGTGATAACTTTCGTCAGGAGTGCAGAGCCCCGGGAATTTGTCGGCATATTTCTCCCAGTCGAAAGAGCCGCCGTCGATGACAGCCCCACCGACCTGTGAAGCGTGTCCATCCATATACTTCGTGGTTGAATGGGTCACGACATCTGCCCCCCACTCGAAAGGACGGCAATTGACAGGTGTCGCAAAGGTGTTGTCAACGATCAGAGGCACTCCCATCTTGTGGGCAATCCCGGCAAATCGTTCTATGTCGAAGACTTCCCCTCCCGGATTTGAGATAGTCTCTCCGAACAGGCATTTTGTGCGCGGTGTGAATGCCGCCTCAATCTCCTCATCGGTGGCATTCTGGCTGACAAAGGTGCAACTGATGCCCATTTTCTCAAGAGTGACACCGAACAGGTTGAATGTTCCGCCGTAAATGGCATTCACGGAGATGATGTGGTCTCCCGCGTGACAGATATTCATCACGGCGAAGAAATTTGCAGCCTGTCCGGAAGAAGTCAGGACGCAGCCGACTCCGCCTTCAAGTTCGTTGATTTTTGCAGCCACGGCATCGCAGGTCGGGTTGGCCAGACGGGTGTAGAAATAGCCGTCTTTCTTCAGGTCGAAAAGGTCGGCCATCTCCTCGGTCGAGGAATATTTGAATGTGGTGCTCTGGTATATGGGAAGCACACGCGGCTCACCGTTTTCCGGTTTCCAGCCGCCCTGGACGCAAATTGTGTCGAGATGTTTTTTCATATATGAAAATATATTATGTAGCCAGTCAAAATCTGGCAAATATAGTGATTTTCTGAAAAGGTCTGATTTTTGCCCAAAGGAAATATGTCAATTTTTAATATATATACATCATGGCAACAAAATTCTACAAATGCCGCCATTGCGGCAATGTCATTGTCAAATTGGTCGATTCAGGTGTGCCTGTGGTCTGCTGCGGTGAGAAAATGGAGGAACTTGTTGCAGGGGTCACAGACGGGGCGGTGGAGAAGCACCTGCCTGTGGTGAAAAGGATTGATGGGAACAGGCTCAAGGTGGAGGTCGGAAGTGTGGCACACCCGATGACACCGGAGCACCATATTTCCTTCATCTATCTTGAAACTGAGAACGGAGGACAGTTCATTGAACTGAAGGACAAGCCTGAGGCGGTCTTCGACATTTCGGCGGACAAACCTGTTGCAGTCTACGAATACTGCAACCTGCACGGACTCTGGAAGACAGTCCTGTAAACATCATCAATTAAGGCTCAGACGCGGAGACAGGAACATTTTCACGAAAATTTCCATATCTTCGCGTCTGTTATGCTGTTCAACACCATACTCTATGTCATCTTCGTCCTGCTGATTCTCGGGGCTGTCATCATAATTGTCAGCGATTCAGGAGATTCGGGCAGGAAAGTGTCGTGGCTGCTGGTGATAACGGTCCTTCCCCTCATCGGCTTCATCCTTTACATCTGCTTCGGAATCAACTGGAGACACCACTGGATATTTGAACGCAGGCACAAGAGGTTCACCGACACCCTCGCCTCCCAGTCGGACGGGCAGATGCGCGGGCTGCTTTTCGGAGAAGGGATGGCGGACAGGATTGAGGAAAAGTACCGTCCCCTGTCAAGGCTGCTCGCAAAGGACTGCCGTCTCGGCATCTCCGAATGCGAAAGCCTTGAAATCATCACCGAGGGAGAGCGCAAACTGGAACTCCTGCTTGAGGACCTGCGGAACGCGAAAGAGTCAATCCATATGGAATACTTCCATTTCGGGGCGGACAAGAGCAGCAAACAAATCAGGGAAATCCTTATGCAGAAGGCCAAGGAGGGGGTCAAAGTCAGGTTCGTCTATGAGAACATAGCCAACTTCCCGATAATGTCCGCATATTACACGGGAATGAGGAAAGCAGGGGTTGAGATTGTCAAATTCACCAATCCGAGATACCATCTGATAAACCTGATGACCACCCTCAACTACCGCAACCACAGGAAAATCCTCGTGATTGACGGGAATATCGGCTACACGGGTGGGATGAACATCAACAACCATTATTTCTACCGTTGGAGGGACACGCATCTGCGCATCACAGGCTCTCCTGTGGCCTCGCTCCAGTACATATTCCTTGATTCGTGGATTACCGCAGGAGGGACATTGGACAAGCCTTTCGCCTCGTATTTCCGTACGGAAGGAGGGAATGAGCCGTCGAATCCGCACAATGCCCTCCTCAGGAACATCCCGATGCAGATAATCGCTGACGAGCCCGACGGCCCTCTTCCGATAATCCAGATGGGATATGTCTGGGCGCTCCAGAACGCCAGGGAATATTTCTACATCCAGACACCTTATTTTGTGCCGCCCGAGCCTCTGCTGGATGCGATGAAGGCCGCCGTGGCATCAGGAGTGGATGTGAGGGTGATGCTTCCTGCAAAGGCGGACAACATAATAATGCGCCCTGCGAACAAATCCTTCTATGTGGAATGTGTCGAGGCGGGGATAAGGATTTTCGAGAAGGACGGCGAATTTATGCACTGCAAGACCTTCGTATGCGACGACTATCTTTCCTCAGTCGGGACGGCAAACCTGGACTACAGAAGCCTGAATCTCGACTTTGAGGACAACGCCTATATGTACGGCACTGAATCCGCCCTGCAATGCAAGGAGATATTTATGAGGGATATGGAATCCTGCAGGGAATTCACCGCTGCCGACGCCGCCGCACAGCCGAAAATCAAAATGTTCTGGAGGAAGATTGTCCGTCTTTTCGCCCCTCTTCTCTGAGTATGCCCGTTTCGTGGCAGGCCTCAACTATGATTCTCAACACTTTGAGGCTATTTTCAAGGCGCAGAGGATGCCGTCAACCGCAGAGGAGACTATGCCTCCGGAATAGCCGGCCCCCTCACCGCAAGGGTACAGTCCGGGAACCTGGATGTGTTCGAGCGTCTCGGGGTCTCTTGGGATGCGCACAGGGGATGAGGTCCTTGACTCGACTCCCAAAAGAAGGGCATCGTTGGTGTAATATCCTTTTATGAGTTTGTTCCCGACCTGCGGGAACGCCAGTTTCAGCCTCGTGGAGACATTCTCGGGAAGAAGGTCGTGGAGAGGGGCACTTACGGCACCCGGATGATAGGAAGTGGCAGGAAGCCCATCAGAAGGGACCCTGCGGCAGAAATCCATCATCCTTTGCGCGGGAGCCTTGATCGAGCCCGTGAAACCGAACATCTTCCTTTCGACATCCTGCTGGAAACGAAGCAGGGCAAGAGGCCCATAAGAGGCATATTCAGGCACATCCTCAGGCTCGACGGAGACGACGACCCCGGAATTCGCCCATTTGGAATTCCTGGCGGAATTGGACATACCGTTCAGCACCAGTTCCCCCGGAGCGGTCGATGAGGGCACAAGAAGCCCCCCTGGGCACATACAGAAGGAGAACACTCCCCTTCCCTCGACCTGGGTGACGAAGGAATATTCGGCAGCAGGCATAAAAGGCTGGTATCTGCCGTGATACCTGACCCTGTTGATAAGTGACTGCGGATGCTCCACACGGACACCGAGGGCGAAACCCTTTGCCTGAAGTTCCCATCCCTTGCGGGTGAACATCTCATATATGTCGCGGGCTGAATGCCCTGTGGCGAGAATCACATTGCGGGCCTCGAAAACGGTGGTGCCACACTCATCAGAAGTGCTTTCGGCGGTCACACGGAATTTTCCGTCAGTCAGTCTGGAGATGTCGGTCACACGGGAGCCGAAATGGTATTCCCCTCCGTGCTCCGTGACACATTCCCTGATTCTCTCCACAATAGCCGGGAGCCTGTCGCTGCCAATGTGCGGATGCGCGTCAAGAAGGATTGACGGGTCCGCGCCGAAAGCGACCAACTGGTGGAGGACTTCCCTGATGTCTCCCCTTTTCGAGGAACGGGTGTAGAGTTTCCCGTCAGAGAATGTCCCTGCGCCACCCTCTCCGAAACAGTAGTTTGAATCAGGATTGACCTCGCCCGACTTCGAGAGCACGGCCATATCCACCTTCCTTTTGTGGACATCCTTGCCCCTCTCGATGATGACCGGCTTCAGGCCCTCCATCAGAAGCCTCAGGGAAGCAAACATTCCTGCAGGTCCTGAGCCGATGACGATGACCGGCTCCGAGGAAGACACATCCTTGTATTCCGGTATATGATAGCGGGGCATCTCCTCCGACGCACGGGCGACCTGAATGCGGTAACGGTATATGACATCGTTGCGGGCATCTATGGAACGGCGCAGGACGGACCATTTCACATTCTCCCTTGGTGAGACTCCGAGAGCCTTGATGGCGGCAGCCCTTATTTCGTCTTCGGAAAGTTCCTTTCCAAGTCTGCAGGTAAGTTCAATCTCTTTCATTGGCAATTTCTTTTGGAAGATGTCCCGGCCCCTCCAGACAAGACATAAAGCGGTCCGGAGAGACATTTTTCATTTCCGGCGCGGGCAAGGCCGCAGTCGGGGAATCTCCATTATGGGAACTCTTAAAAATCAGCAAGGCGTGAGACAGGAGCCACATCAAGAGACGCCCTCTCCCCCGCCTGATAGTGGAACCAGCCCGCAATGGCGATCATCGCGGCATTGTCCGTAGTGAACTTGAATTCAGGAAGATAAGTGTTCCAGCGGCGCTTCTTTCCCTCTTCAAGAATGGCCTGGCGCAATCCGCTGTTGGCGGACACTCCCCCTCCTATTGTTATCTCCCTGATGCCGGTCGCCTTGGCAGCCTTGACAAGTTTGTCCATCAGTATCTCAATCAGAGTCCTCTGGAATGAGGCGCAGATGTCCTCCTTGTTCTTCTCCATAAAATCAGGGTCAAGCGCCATCTGGTCCCTGACAAAGTAAAGCAGGGAGGTCTTCACACCGCTGAAACTGTAGTCGAAGCCGGGCACACGGGGTTTTGCGAAATGGAATTTTGCAGGGTCCCCCTCCTTTGCGAGCCTGTCAACCACAGGCCCCCCGGGATAGCCCAGCCCCATCATCTTGGAGCATTTGTCGAAAGCCTCCCCCACAGCATCGTCAATTGTCTGCCCGAGTATCTCATATTCAAGAGGGCTGTCAACCCTGACAATCTGTGAGTTCCCTCCTGAGACCAGCAGGCACAGATAAGGGAACGACGGACAGCGGTTCCCGCTGTCATACTGCCTGATGAAATTCGCGAGGATATGCCCCTGAAGATGGTTCACCTCCACAAGAGGCTTTCCCAGAGCAATCGACAGTCCTTTGGCGAATGATGTCCCCACAAGGAGCGAGCCCAGAAGTCCAGGGCCCCGGGTGAAGGCTATCGCCGTGATGTCGGAAGCCTTGATTCCCGCCCTTTCTATCGCCTGGCTGACAACAGGGACTATGTTCAGTTGGTGCGCCCTTGAGGCAAGTTCAGGGATCACACCGCCATAGGCCTTGTGCACATCCTGGCTCGCAAGAACATTCGAGAGAAGATAGCCGTCCCTGATGACAGCCGCAGAGGTGTCATCACAGGACGACTCTATTCCAAGGATTATCTCAGACATCACCGGTCATTATTTGCCTGTCTCCCTGATTTTCATACAACGGACTCCGATTGCGAATGACGGGTTGGAAGGCACATCTATACTGTGCATCGCGTCGGAATCGATTACGAAACACCATCTGGTCGGGAAGAGGTTGGAAAGGATGCCCTCAGGTTCCCTGTTGATCGGTCCGAAGTCATACAGCGATGCGTTCCATAACATTGTCGTTCCGCCGAAACCACGGATAAGTTGACCCGTATAGTCCTGACGGTTGCAGTTTCCGCAAGGAAACCAGCTGACCTCTCCATTGAAGGTGTAGTCCCAGCCGATCGGGTTGTCCGGATCTCCGTATGAGGTCATCCTCGCCTCAAATTCCTCGGTTGACGCAGCCCAGTCCGTCGCGAGAGGTATCATATATCCCGCAGGACAAGGGTCAAGGTTGGTCTTGGTCCTGAGATATTCGCC
>JBJEJS010000428.1:0-6732 GCA_051878235.1 Candidatus Cryptobacteroides sp. | reverse complement strand
CTTTCCGTATTTGCTGACGCAAATACCCGGGACGGTCGCGGCGTCTGACGACGCCATTGATACTATCTCATTTCAAAATAAGGTGTTTCGCCTTTGCGAAACTTACTATTGGTTCAGAATGCAAATTTATTAAAATTTCTTAGTAAATTTGCAGGTTAAAATTTTGGTTATGACAATTGATGAAATAAGAAAAGAATTTCCCGCGCTCTCCACAAAGGTGTACGGGAAGGACCTTGTCTATTTCGACAATGCCGCCACTTCGCAGAGACCACGTTCCGTCATTGACAAATGGAATGACATTTCTGTGAACTGCAATGCCAATATCCACCGTGCCGTCCATTATCTGTCTTCACGCGCCACAGATGCGTACGAAGAGGCGAGGGACTGTATTCGTGATTTCATAAATGCCTCCTCAAGGGAGGAGATTGTATTCACTTCCGGAGCCACAGCATCGGTTAATCTTGTGGCCTATTCTTTCGGGAAGGCTTTCATATCTCCAGGAGACGAGATAGTCGTCGCGCAGGACGGACATCATTCCAACATTGTTCCCTGGCAGTTGATGTGCCGCCACAAAGGTGCCGTTCTCAGGGTTGTGCCTGTGGATGACAACGGGAATCTTGAACTGGATGCGCTGCAGAGGCTTCTCAATGTGCACACGAAACTTGTCGCTGTGAGCCATATCTCCAATGTCCTCGGAATAGTTCATCCGGTCAGGAAGATTGTGGATATATGCCATTCCAAGGGAATACCTGTCCTTGTGGACGGTGCCCAGGGTGTTGTGCACTGCAAGGTCGATGTAAGGAAACTCGGATGCGATTTCTATGTGTTCTCCGGTCATAAGATGTATGCCGCTCCTGGTACAGGGGTGCTTTACGGGAAAAAGAAATGGCTTGATCTGCTCCCTCCGTTCATGAGCGGGGGAGAGATGGTCGGCACAGTAAGTTTCTCCGGGACCACTTTTGCGCCTGTTCCCCTGAAATTCGAGGCGGGAACGCAGAATTTTGCGGGAATTTCCACTTTTGTGCCCGCCGTCGGGACCGTCCTCTCGATGAGGACTCCTGAATGTCTCGACAGGGAAAGGAAAATAAAGGAATATATATATAACGGATTATTGGGTGACAACAGAATCCGCCTGTTCGGAACTCCCGCTTCTATGGAGGACAAGATTCCTCTGTTCTCCTTTGTCGTGGAGGGGGCGCATCACGAGGACCTTGCCCTGATTCTTGACAAGATGGGGATTGCGGTCAGGTCGGGGCAGATGTGTGCCGAGCCGTTGATGGACCGCTTCGGCGTGACAGGTATGCTCAGGGTTTCCCTTGCACCGTACAACACGATGGAGGAGGCCGAGTATTTTATGGAATCGCTTGACCGTGCCGTTAAAATGGTTATGTAGATATGAAATCTTTGAAGGAAACGGAAGACGCTATAGTCGATGAGTTCTCGATGTTTGACGAGTGGCTTGACAAATATGAGCTGCTTATCAGCCTCGGCAAAAATCTCAAATCATATCCGGAAGATAAAAAGACGGATGATAAGTTAATAAAAGGCTGTCAATCAAGGGTTTGGCTTGATTGTGAATATAAAGACGGTTGTGTTTTTATGACTGCGGACAGTGATGCAATCATCACCAAGGGGATTATTTCCCTGCTGGTTGACCTGTATTCAGGCAGGACTCCGCAGGAGATTCTTTCGTCGGACTTCTCTGTGGTTGACCGTATCGGGTTGAGGGAGAACCTCTCTCCGACAAGGGCAAACGGCTTGGTTTCAATGATTGAAAGAATCAGGGAGTTTTCTCAGACTGCATTGCGCGGACAGGAGGTTTTGTTATGAATTTGGAAAGGGACATAATAATGGCTTTGAGGCAGGTTTACGATCCTGAGATACCTGTCAATATATATGACCTTGGTCTTATATATGAATTGAAGGTCGATGAGGGGCATAATGTTGAAATCCAGATGACGCTGACTGCACCGAACTGCCCTATGGCCGATTATGTTGTGGAACAGGTGAAGACGGCTGTGGAGGATGTTCCTGGCGTGGTCAGCGCGACAATCGACCTTGTTTTCGACCCTGTGTGGGACAAGAGCAGGATGTCGGAGGAGGCGCTTGTGGAACTCGGGCTTGACGTGGACTGACGGGGAGTATGGCGGAAAAGGACCTTTATCTCTCCCTCGGCTCGAACATCGGGGACAGGAGGGAAAATCTGCAGGAAGCCCTCCGAAGGCTCGACAGGGCTTTCGGAAAGGGATATGACAGGGTGTCCTCCTTCATTGAAACTGAGCCCTGGGGATTTGAAACAGAGGTTGACGCCTTTTTGAACGCTGTTGTGAGGTACAGGATTGAAATGCCTGAAGATGTTGATTCTGTGGAGTTTGCATTGTCTTTGCTCGGCAAATGCAAGGCTGTGGAGAGAGAGATGGGGCGCAAGGATGATGTGGAGTTTGACGGTTATGGAAGGAGGGTATATCATTCAAGGGTGATAGACATTGACATCCTTCTCATTGGGGACCTGAGGATTGGGACCGAAAGTCTGACGGTGCCCCATCCGTTGATGTGGGAGAGGGACTTCGTTATGACACCGTTGAAGGAACTGGCTCCTGAATTGGGTGATATGTATATGTAGTTTATATATATAATTGGTTGATATTTAATTTATTATATATTTTATATTATGACACAGGACGAACTGTTCAAAGTGCTTGTTGCACATTGTAAGGAGTACGGGTTCATTTTCCCGTCAAGTGAGATTTATGACGGGCTTGGAGCCGTCTATGACTATGGCCAGATGGGTGTTGAACTGAAGAACAACATCAAGAGATATTGGTGGGAGGCTATGACGAGGTTGAACGAGAACATCGTCGGCATCGATTCCGCCATTTTTATGCACCCTAAAATTTGGGAGGCTTCAGGACATGTAGGTGCCTTCAATGACCCTCTGATTGACAACAAGGACTCCAAAAAGAGATACAGGGCTGATGTGCTGATAGAGGATTATATCGGCAAACTTGAGGACAAAATCCGCAAGGATGTGGAGAAGGGAAAGAAGAAGTTCGGGGACGCTTTCGATGAGGAGAAGTTCATTGAGACCAACCCGAACTGCATCCGCAACAACGCCAAAATCGCCGAGGTGAAGAAAAGGATGGCGGATGCACTGAATGCAAATGACCTTGAGGCTTTGCGCCAGATTATCATCGATTGTGAGATTGTCTGCCCTATTTCAGGCACAAAGAACTGGACGGAGGTGCGTCAGTTCAACCTGATGTTCAGCACTTCCATGGGATCGACTTCGGAGGGTGCGAGCACGATTTACCTGCGTCCTGAGACTGCACAGGGTATTTTTGTGAATTATCTTAATGTCCAGAAGACAGGGCGTATGAAGATTCCTTTCGGTATCGCGCAGATAGGAAAGGCTTTCAGGAACGAGATTGTGGCGCGTCAGTTCATATTCAGGATGAGGGAGTTCGAGCAGATGGAGATGCAGTTCTTCATCAAGCCGGGGACTGAGCTCGACTGGTTTGCAAAATGGAAACAGAACCGTCTCGCCTGGCACAAGGCTCTGGGAATGGGTGATGACAACTACCGTTTCCACGATCACGACAAACTCGCGCATTATGCCAATGCGGCGACCGACATCGAGTTCCGCTTCCCGTTCGGTTTCAAGGAACTGGAGGGCATCCATTCAAGGACGAATTTCGACCTTGGAAACCATCAGAAGTTCTCAGGCAAGAAGATAGAATATTTCGATCCTGAGATAGGGGAGAGTTACACTCCATTCGTGGTGGAGACATCAATCGGAGTTGACCGTATGGTGCTTGCAGTGCTCTCGCACGCCTACAAGGAGGAACAACTTGAGAACGGCGAGTCAAGGGTAGTGCTCAGTATTCCTGCACCTCTGGCTCCTGTCAAGGTTGCGGTGATGCCTCTTGTGAAGAACAATCAGGAACTGGTGGATCTGGCACAGAAGATTATGGATGACCTGAAATATGACTACAACTGCCAGTACGACGAGAAGGACTCCATCGGAAAGAGATACCGTCGTCAGGATGCCATCGGAACACCTTTCTGCGTGACTGTTGACCACGACTCGCTTCAGGACGGTTGCGTGACAATCCGTCACCGTGACAGTATGGAGCAGGAGAGAGTCAGGATTGAGGACTTGAATTACGTAATCGGCAGGGAAGTCAATCTTTCCAATCTTCTCAAGAAACTTTAGCAACCATTAATTTCGTCATTATGAAGATAACAGCAAAAATTTGGGCTTTGGCCGTAGTTGCCCTGCTCGCATTGTTCTCAAGTGTCTCCGCTGAGGCGCAACTGTTCAGCAAAAAGTCATCTGCCTATACCAGCGGTCAGACCACAGGTACGGCTTTGAAGTCCCTCTACACCCAATATCAGGCTGACGGAAAGAAACTGGATCTGAAAAACACGAAGAATCTCCTGTCCCTCGCCACTCTCGCCACGAACATTTCAGGCCTGAAAGGCACCACAAAGGACAGTGCGTTCTACAAGGATTTCGCCACAGGGATAATTGCAGGTTCTACCAACCTCGTGACTTCAAGCACAAGCGACAGCGTTATGTCAGGTCTTACTGCCCTCGCCGGGATGGACCTTTCCGCAATAACGGGAGGAACGGCTTCCGCAGCAACCGCTTCCGAAAGTTCTTCCCAGTCAGGCAATCTTGCTGAAATAGCCGAGAGTGTTACCGGAATACTCGGACTACTTAAGAAATAATGGAACTATGAAACGCAACTTGAAAGTATCTGTGCGGCCAGTTCTTGCAATGGCTGCCGTGTTGTTTGTCGTCGCCTGCTCCAAGCGGACTGACAGCTCATCAGACAAGGATGTGGAGCCGAAAAAGGCTGCCTACATCACTGATGAGGCCAAACTCGCAATGATCAATTCCGTGAAGAATCTGGACGGACAGGGCCGGCTGTATTTGGTTGACTATACGGTGGACTACAAATTGGATGAAATCATTGCAGCGAACTGCAAGGGTCTCAATGGGCTTTTCACAACTATGCCAAAACTTCTTTTCGACCAGTTCCCTTCATCACATTCAATTGTGAGGTTCGGAGCCGGGTGCAGTGCTTTCGCCGCTACGGAGCAAGACGGTACTGATTTCTATATGGGCCGTAATTATGATTTCAGCCACGCTGGTGAAAACGGATACAATTCTATAGCCGCCATTCTTGTCCGCACTGCCCCTGAAGGCTGAAAGAAATCCATTTCTATGGTGGACGGTTTTAATCTCGGTTACAGCAAAGGTTTTTATGAGAATCCGGATGTTGATATGTCAATGCTTATGGGACTGCCTTATGCCATTTTGGACGGAATCAACGAAGACGGCTTTGCAATCGGAGTGCTTGCCCTTAGGGAAGCGCCTACCATTCAGCAGGATCCGAATAAGAATACAATAGGCACAACCGTGGCGATGAGGCTGCTGCTTGACAGGGCATCTTCTGTAACGGAGGCCATTGAGTTGCTGAAAAAATATAATCTGGATACGAGCAATGACGGGGTTGTCCATCCGGAGTATGGTCAGGACCCGATAGGGAGCAAGAGTGTCACTTACCATTATTATATGGCTGATGCGACTGGAGATTTTGCCATTGTTGAATACACTTACGGCCAAAATCCTTCCGCCTTTGAAAACCCTGTTGTTATGGAGTGTTTCAGGGGAGAGGACCCTTACCGTTATATCACCAATTTTTACAGGTCGGACAATATGCAGGACCGTCCTGAGGGCAGAAATAATTCAACGCACGGATTGGACCGCTATCAAACATTGAGCAGCACTTTGCAGCAAGCCCAATATAAATTGAACAGGGATAACGCAATGAAACTGCTTGAATCTGTCTCACAGCCGCCAACGGGGGACTTCACTTCGCAGACACAATGGTCTTCCCTCTTCAACTGCAGCCGTCGCACACTCGATCTGGCCATTCTCCGGGAATACGGCAGCGAATATCATTTTTCGGTTGAATAGGAGTCTGCAAAGACAATGTGCCGGTTGTGCCCATAGGGTGTCTGAAAGGAACTCCTATGGGCACAAAGGTTTCTGTGACGGTATGGCGCGGTGCTTATTGTAGTGTCCTGTGAGGGCACGCTTCAGGTCTTTCACCACTTTGCTGTCCGGATTGAGAGGATTCTGTTCGAGAGGGTCGGATTGCAGGTCGAATGTCTCAGCGGCATTGAACGGATTGTTCTGCACAAGTTTGTGCTGTCCGTATCTGACTGCGCACTGGCTCTTGCCGCAGAAGGCATTCCCTCCTTCCGTCCTTACCCAGAACACATATCTGTTTTCAGTGTCCTGCTCTTCCCCATTGAGGGCAGGAAGCACTGAAATTCCGTCTATTTCGTGTTCTACAGGAATATTCAACATATCGCAGAATGTCGGGAAGAAGTCCATTGTCATCATAAAATGGTTGTTTCTGACTCCTCCTTCATATACTCCCGGGAAATTGATTGCACAGGCAACCCTGATGCCTCCTTCGAAGAAATCGCCCTTGTATCCTCTTGTCGGTCCGTTGTTTGCCATTGACCCTCTGTCTCCGCCATTGTCGGAAACGAACACGACAAGGGTGTTCTCCAGTTGCCTGCTGTCCTTGAGTGCCTGCATCACTTTTCCGACATTGTGGTCCAGATGCTCAATCAGAGCCACGAGACGCGCCCTTTTCTCAGGCAGTGATGGATCTCTCTGCTTGACTTTCTCAATCCATTCTACAGGTGGTT
>JBJEJS010000427.1:0-6766 GCA_051878235.1 Candidatus Cryptobacteroides sp. | reverse complement strand
ATCACAGGCCTTCCCTCGGCATCCTTCATCGCCCCAGTGGCATCAAGGGCGGTGGATCCGGAGTTGATCAGGTGAATGAATCCGGAAGCGGAATGCCCTTCCAGTTCATATCCCGTAACCCTCTTCACCGCATCAGGAGACCAGTAGGTCCTGACATCGGAGAACATCTGAGCCCTGTTCGTCAGCAACTGCAGCATAAGCATTGTGATACCGTTAAGAGTGTCATTCTCAGTGGCGAAAGTGAATGGAGGACGGACTCCGTTCCAGTCGAAGGAAGTGTTGAGAATAGCCTCCGAAAAGTCTCCGTCCGGCTTGAAGTCAGTCCACTGGCGCTGCCCTTGGAAACCGCCGACAATCGCATTGTGTCCGCAGGCCTCCTCTTCAAATCCCATCTTGCCCAATTTCGGATTTCCGACCATAAGATCCCTGAAAATCATAGTCATCTTGACGATATATTCCCAGACACGGTCAAGATTCTCCCTGTCATATTGCAGATCCTCCCTGTTGTGGTCACGGCCTTCCCTGCTCTTGCAGTTCGCCTCGACCCATTTCATTGCACGACCGAACTCTTCCTTGTCATATATTCCGAGCTGGACGCGGCGTTCGATCTCAGAACAGTCAACATATTCATTCCTCATTCCGAGATAATCCTGGAAAAATTCCGGAACCGGAGTCGAACCGGCAATTCCCATCGAAACGCTTCCGATGCTCAGATAGCTCTTTCCCTGCATCTGCATCACGGCCACGGCAGCCTTGCCCCAGAGAAGGAGTTTTTCCCGGACATCGTCAGTAAGAGAGTTATCCTCCTTGTCCTGGACATCCCTTCCGTAAATCCCGAAGGCAGGAAGTCCCTTCTGATTGTGCCCGGCCAGGGCGGATGCCAAATAGACGGCTCCCGGACGCTCGGTCTTGTTGAATCCCCAGATGGCCTTCAGCCAGAGAGGATCCATATCTATGGTTTCAGAACCGTAGCACCAGCACGGAGTCACGGAAATGACTGCACCCACGTTGCTGTTCCTGAATTTCTCGGTTGCGGCAGCAGCCTCGGCCACCCCGCCTATCGTAGTGTCGGCAATGACACATTCCACAGAGGAACCGTCATTGTACCTCAATTCGGTCGAATACAATCCGGCGACAAGCTTTGCCATCGCCATCGTCATTTCTTCGAGGGACTCACGAATCCCTCCACGGCGGCCATCAATTATGGGACGGATACCGATTCTTGGATGATTGGTTCTCATAATTCGTGTTATTTATTCAGAATTTTTGTAAGCAGGAATCCCACCACGAAAATCGCCGTGGTTCCGAATACGATTGTAAGATACGTGTGCAATTCACAATGAAAGACAGGAAGGCTCATATAAGCAATTATCAGAAGGCCGGTGACAACCGCAATGATTGTTCCCACGCGGCTCGGCGTGCGGGTGACCAGGGCAAGCAGGAACAGGCCCAGCATTCCTCCGCTGAAGATTGAACTCAATTTCCACCAGGCATCAAGAATTCCGTCTATGTGCTGCATTGCAAGACCTATCAGAATCCCGGCGACACCAACGAGGAAAGATGTGGAGTACAAGACCTTCATCTGGGCTTTCTTTTCCGGCTCACCGGAAGACTTGCGTTTGAAGATGCGCTTGTAGAAATCCGTAAAGACAATCGTTGCAGAAGAATTGATGCTGGTCGCAACCGTGCTCATCCCCGCGCTGAAAAGGGACGCTATCACCAGGCCTGTCAATCCGGTCGGAAGGCCGTGCACTATGAAATACGGGAACACCTTGTCACCGGCGATACCTTCAGGAAGCAGGTCCGGTTGGGCAGTATAGTAGGAATACAATGCCGTTCCGATATACACGAACACCACCGAAACCGGAATATAGAGCAGTCCGCCGAGCAAAGTTCCCTTCACGGCTTCTCCGGTGCTTTTCGCGGTCATATACCTCTGAACATAATTCTGGTCCACGCCGTAATTCTGGAGATTCATAAATATTCCGTAGATGAGGACGACCCAGACAGTCGGTTCCTTGAGGGTCAGCGACAGGCTGCCGAGACTGAACTTGTCCGCCTGGGCTGCTATGCTGAACAGCTGCGCGGGTCCTTCAGGCATCTTGAATGTCAGCATCAATGCGCAGACAAGGGCACCGGCAATGAGTATCAGTCCCTGTATCGCATCCGTCCAGACGACCGCAGAAATGCCTCCGAGCACGGAATAGACAAGGGTGAGAAGTCCCGTCACAATTATTATTGTGCCGACATCCCAGCCGAACATCGTGTTGATAGGGATGGCAAGCAACAGCAGGATGGACCCTATGCGGCAGACCTGGGTCAGCAGATAGCAGACTGCAACATAGCACCTGGCCCAGAACCCGTACCTGTCCTCAAGGAACTGGTAGGCGGAGACACTTCCCACACCCCTGTACAGAGGAATGAAGATTTTTGCGGCAAACCACGTGGCAATCGGAATCGTGAAACTGAATATCAACTGGTTCCAGTTGCCGGAATAAGCTCCTCCGGGCAATCCGAGGAAACTGATTGAGCTGACGAATGTCGCAAAAATGGACATACCGACCACCCAGGTCGGAATCCGTCCCTCTGCCTTCGTGAAAGCATCCGCCCCCTTGCGGCTCTTTGTGAAAAAGCTGCAGCCAAACAGGGCCACTCCTCCCACGAAAACGAAAAATACGATATAGTCAAGAATGGTCAGTTCCATCACTTATAGTTTTTGGATTTCAAATCTTCAACGACGGCCTTGACCCTTTCCCTGAGTTCGCCGTCATACTGTCTGTAGGGCAATGCCACATACGGGCTGCACAGGCCGGCCTCGCCAAGTGCACATTTCAGTCCCCTCAGGAAACTCGCATCAGAGGCCGGGTCCAGACAGTACAGGCGCTCCGACAGGTACATAATGCGCTGATGATGCTCGGAGGTCGCCTTGCAATCACCCGCAGCTGCAGCCTTGTACATCGACACAAACAGCTCCGGGAACAGGTTCGCGCCTCCGTTGACTCCCCCGTCAGCACCTTCCAGCACGACCTCGGCAGTCATTTCCTCCGGCCCCATATATGTTGCAAACTCAGTTCCCCTGAATATTCGGACAACCTCCTTGAAATAGTCAAGATTCGCCGAACTGTCCTTTATGCCGATGATGTTCGGATGTTTTGACAGTGCCAGTACGGTCGGAATTTCCAGGAAGACCTTGACTTTTGAAGGCATATTGTACAGATACACGGGCAGAGGTGAACGGTCGGCAAGTTCAGTGTACCAGCAGACAAGTTCATCCTGATTCGCAGGAAAATAATATGGAGGAGCACAGACTACAGCAGTCGCCCCGCACTTGTGCGAATGTTCAGCAAGCTTCAGGCAGTCTTCCATTGAAGTCTCTGTAACGGCCACAAGGACCGGGACACGTCCTGCAACGTGATTGCACATAAATTCCACATATTCGAATCTCAGGTGCATAGCGATGCTTTGGGATTCTCCCGTGGTGCCAAGCAGAAAAATTGCACTCACCCCTGCTTTTATCATATTGTCTGCAATTTTCCTTGCTCCCTCATAATCAATGTGTCCGTTATCTATGAGCGGAGTTACCATCGGTGGAATTATTCCTTTGATTTTTTTCATATTTATATCGTTTTAGCATTTATATCGTTTTAGCAATCAACAAATTAAAAAAAATTATTTGGAAATCTGTATAATTTCAGGACGCAGGACTATTTTCTTCGCAGCGGAACTCCTGTTTTTTATGAGATCCACCAACATCTCAATCGAACAGACGGCAAACTCTTCGACAGGCTGGCGGGCAAAAGTCACTTCCCTTTCATAAGTCTCAAACTCCTCGTTGTTGTTGAAACAGGCGATATGGCAATCTTCAGGAACTCTTATTGAGTTCTGAATCATTGCTTTACGCCCAAGAAGTGCCATACGGTAAGTAGTGAAGATGAAACCATCGACTCCAGATTTGTATGCATCCACAATCATTTTCTCAAGTTTGGCATAATCCCCGTAATCCGGCCTGAGGACCTGCGAGAATTCAAGATTGAATGCAGAAATACCTGAGAGATACCCCTTTTCCCTGTCTTCGATATTCGGGAGGATGGTATCATAAGAGATTAGAGATACCTTGCGGCACCCCTTTGCGACCAGCAGCGAAAGCAACTGGCGTGATGTCTGGAAGTTGTTCAGTGTTACACTGCTGGCCCCGAGTTCAGTAAAATCCCTGTCAACAAGGACGAAAGGCTTTCCTTTGTCCTGCAAGGCCGCAATGGTGTTCTGCGAGCCTTCACACGGAACAATAATATAGCCGTCAACACCCTGGTTGTCAAAAAGTTCCAGCAGCTGTGACAATTTTTCGTTATTCTCATCCGTACTGCCGAATATCACCATATATCCGTTGTTGGAGGCCCAGTCAGAAATGTAGCGGGAGATTTCAGCGTAGAATTTGTTGGCAATGTCAGAAATGATGACACCAATCAGACGCGCTTCCTTGCAGCGGAGAACCCTTGCAGAGACGTTCGGCTGATAATTCAGTCTCCTCGCTGTTTCGAGAACCTTCTTCTCGGTTTCAGGGCTGACACGGTAAACCCTGCTTCCCTTGGTACGGTTGTTCATAACAAAGGAAACCAGAGATGGGGAGATTCCCAACTCTTTTGCTATATCTTTAATGGTTACCCTGTTTTGTGCCATAGTTTATGTCAACAGCAGCAAAAGTAGTTAAATCGTTCCAATAATCAAAATATTTTTTTACTTTTGCCGAAACCAAAATCAACAGCAATGAAAAATTACGTTCTTGGCATCGATTTCGGCAGCGACTCGGTGCGGTGTCTGGTTGTCGATGCAGACAACGGAAAGCAAATCGGAAGTTCAGTGGTATTCTACCCGAGATGGAAAAACGGAGAGTTCTGCAATCCGTCAATAAACCAATACAGGCAGCATCCTTCCGACCATATCGATTCACTGGAAAAAAGCATTAAAGAAGCCCTCGCCTGCACTCCTGAAGGAACTGCAGAGAGAGTTTGCGGAATTTCATTCGACACCACGGCCTCCACTCCGGTGCTGACCGACATAGAAGGCACTCCGCTTGCACTTCTTGAAAAATACAAGGACAATCCTGACGCAATGTTCATCCTTTGGAAAGACCATACGGCAATTGAAGAAGCGGACAAGATCAACGAAGTCGCACACGGATGGCATACCGACTACACTAAATATTCAGGAGGCACCTATTCTTGTGAATGGGTTTGGGCAAAAATGCTTCACTGCCTGAAATCATCTCCCGAGCTGCAGAAAGATTGCGCCGGCTGGGTCGAGCACGGAGATTGGATCTCAGGGGTGCTGACCGGGAACACCCGTCCGGAGACCATTGTCCGAAGCAGGTGCATAGCCGGTCACAAGGCAATGTGGAACGAAAACTGGGGAGGACTACCTGACTGGGATTTCCTTATGGAGGTCGATCCCCTGCTTGGAATGTTCAAAGGACATCTCTTCACTGAAACCCTGACAAGTGACAAAAAGGCCGGAGGACTTTGCAGGGAATGGGCGCAGCGTCTCGGGCTGAAAGAAGGGATATCGGTCGGAGTCGCTGCAATTGACTGCCACGTGGGGGCAGTAGGAGCTGGTATAGAGCCAGGCACCTTGGTAAAAGTAATGGGAACTTCAACCTGCGACATAGCAACAGGCTCATACGAATCAATAAATGACAGGCAAATCAAAGGAATCTGCGGTCAGGTTGATGGATCCGTCCTCCCCGGTCAAATAGGCCTGGAAGCTGGTCAGGCCGCATTCGGCGACATCTACGCCTGGTTCAGGAGGTTCAGCGGGCAGGACCTGTCCTCTCTGACAGAAGAAGCCAGCAAACTGGAGGTTACAGAAGATGACCCGATTGCTATCGACTGGTTCAACGGAAGACGCACACCTGACGCTGACCCTCGCAAGAAAGGCACAATCACCGGACTGACCCTTGCAACAACTCCTGCGCAGTTCTTCAAGGCACTCGTCGAAGCAACTGCCTTCGGTTCGAGGGCAATCAATGAAAGGCTTGAGGAAGAAGGCGTTCCAATCAATAAGATTATCGCGGTGGGCGGAATCACAAAGAAATCACCGTTCGTGATGAACACGATGGCAAGCATTCTGGGTCTTCCGGTGGAAGTTCCTGACACGGACCAGGCCTGCGCACTCGGAGCGGCAATGTTCGCCGCCTGCGGAGCAGGGATTTACAGCGACATCCGGAAGGCACAGGAAAAGATGAAGCCAGGCATCTCCGAAATATACCTTCCTGACAGGATGAAGCAGTCAGTTTACGACATTCTGTACAAAAAATACAAGAAAATCGGGAACTGCCCAGAACTGTAAGGCTGTTTCAAAATAGCGGGAACCAAACAACAAAAAAAGTCCGGAAATGATTCCGGACTTTTTCATATCAAGTTCTGAAAAACTTATTTTGCGATGACACGTGCCATTTCGCAAACCTTGTTTGAGTAACCCCACTCGTTGTCGTACCAGGAAACTACCTTCACAAAAGTAGGATCGAGCTGGATTCCGGCTTTCTCATCGAAGATGGAAGTGCGTGAATCGTTGCGGAAGTCAGTTGAAACGACAGCCTCGTTGGTGTAGCCGAGAACGCCTTTGAGTTCGCCCTCAGAAGCCTTCTTCATTGCAGCGCAGATCTCCTCGTAAGTTGCAGGTTTCTCGAGTTCGACAGTAAGGTCAACAACTGAGACATCAGAGGTAGGAACACGCATTGACATACCGGTAAGTTTGCCGTTGAGTTCAGGAA
>JBJEJS010000426.1:0-6777 GCA_051878235.1 Candidatus Cryptobacteroides sp. | reverse complement strand
CTTGACCTTCTTCATCACGTGAGCATTCTCAGGGTCGGCAAGCATTGAACAAAATTGTTGGAATATCTTTCTCTGGCTTACTTCTCTTCTCAATATTTTTCCGTCTTCTTCTTCAGATCTCAAAACATATTCATTGACAGGATCAAAGACAAAGAAGAAAATTTTCTCATTCTGATTGTTCAACAGTTCCGGAATGCCCTTTCCCATATCCGCAAAGGAGACCTTGGCATCAGGATTATCTGCAATTTTTACGACAAAATCCTCTCCTGACATATCAATCAGATTCACAGGATGCTTTATATTTCCCGAATCTTCACTGATTTCGCCAGTAATCACATTAGCTAGTTCGCCCATCGTCCTGTTTGCTGGATACCCCTCATAACAAAGTTGCTGAAGTTGTAATCCGGTCCTTCCTCCAAACCGGACCGCATCCCAATTCAACAGTTCTGAATTCAACAGCCCCATAATGACACAAGTCTTTCCTGAGCCTGGAACACCGAAGAAATAGACATCTGTTTTCCCGTTGGGGAGATCAAGACTCTCTACATCGTACTGGACATAATCAACATTAGGATTAATCAATTGTTCGTCCACTCTCTTGAGTACATTAATCCCTCTCTCCGTAATAATCCCGGCATCAATGAAATTCTGATAATTAAACAATCCCTTTATTATTTCATCCTCGAGTTCACGCCAAGTCTTATTCCCCATATCCATCTTGAGATTCTCAAGATATTTCTTCCCAAGATCAGACAGAAGAGCCTTTGCTTCAGCCAAGAACGGAGAACTCTCGTGGCTTTTGATGTATTCAAACACGGCATACACATCATCGCTTGCCTTCACTTTCTCCCAGTCGGAGAAAGCCGAGGCGATCTTCTTCGCTTCCTGAAAATGTTTAGGACTTGCCGGGAAATCGCTGGCAAATTGTGCGACCTTCGAGACATTGACAGGCTCATAGTACACTATCTCCCACAAATAGTCATCAAGCTGGTTCAGAATCGTTTCCGGCAAGGATGCCTTGTGCTTGTTGTAGAATGCGATCAGAGAATCGTAATCCAGCAGATCGACATTCGCCCAATCGTGGTCAACCTCGGCAGACGCAAGTTCCCTTGACAGTTCCTGAGCCTTGCCAACACTGTTTCCTCCCGGCAAAGTGGCTGAGTACTTGTCAATGTATTTCTTCAGGAGTTCCTGGATTCTACGCACCTCATCCAGGGACAGAATCTTCAGGTCATCGGGAATCTGGGACTGGATGACTTTCCAATCCGCCTTTTCCTGCGGGTCAGGCTGGTGCAGCCATTCGTGGTAGTCGTTCCTCAACTTCTCCCTGATTTCAGGAACATTGTCCAGCAGGGGCATTTCCTCAATCGTGATCTCTCCTGTCTGGAGGTAATGGAGGACATTGTCATAATGAGATCTGACATAGGAATCGGCAATGGTAATCAGCCTTTGTTTTGTTCTTTCTGTGAGCGGGGCCAGATTCGGCTTTATTATTTCAGGCATAATATTTCAGGTTTAGTCCAAATAAGTACCTCCGAGAGGCGATGAATTCTTGTTTTTTCTTTTTTTGATTTCCACTTTTGTTGAACGGTACGCGACAAAGTAACTGAAGAACATCAGCACGTTGACAAGCAACGACAAGAGCGCAGGCAACCATATTCTTCCAATATCACCGATACCGAGATTCATCATTCCATCCAGGGATTTCTTGAAACTGCTGTCAAATGTATATGGTCTGTCAGGGCAGACGACAGGTCTGTCATTTGCATCCAGACTGAAAAGATAGCTGCATCCGTCCACATTGGTCTTTGTTCGTTTGTTTTCAAGGAACGCAGTGATCCTTTCCCCCTCAGCGGCAATTGAGCACTTGCCTTCGAGCATACCCAACATAGGAATATCCCAGAAATTGAACGACTCCACCATTCCGGCAATCTCTGACAGATTGTGCCTCTCCTTGAATGTCGCGTAATCCCCTTCTATTCCTGTTGCAGTTGCCGAGGATCCAGGACCCGATTTTGACAGAAAATCTTCATAACGGCTTTCTATGTATTTGTCAACCGCATCCTTCTGCAAAGCATTATAGGCCTTCCCGTCAAAGAGAGATTGAGTGTAAGGATTGAGACTCGGATACTTGTAGGACAGCATAAGAATGTCCCTCGTGATTTTGATGGCCTCTTCTTCCTGTCTTTCATATTCCGAGTACAACTCCCTCAAGCGGCTGACATCCCTGCGGGCATCTGCCTGGATCTCCGACTTGTTCACGACGGCAATTGAGAATATCCGGATGACAGGCCTGTCCAGCCAAAAGACAAACACACAAAAAAAGACTGCAAACGCGATCCATTCTGCAATCCGCCAGGCTTTCAGATTGTCTTCGACCTTTCTGATCCTCTTGAGAAGAATGAGTGCCCCCCAACCGGCAACTACGGACAGAAATGCATAAAGGAAACTGATGGTCCAACTGAATTCAAGCGCATACCCCAGGAAGGCAAGAATCAGGAAGAACAAAAAACCAACAGCAGAAAACCAGTCGGCATTAGTCCATTGTTTTTTCTTTTTTTGACTTTCCATAATATTTAATTATTCAATTTTTCTCAAATAAAACTCTGTGATGGTGTCGTCTTCGTGCTGATAGAACACTTTCAGAAGTCCCTGTTCGTCAGGGATGCAGGTGAGCACCGCCTTCATAAAACGGCTCCCCTGCGGACTTGTCGGATAATCTGACTCCCTGATGACGATGTTCTCATCGGAATATTCCACAGAGATATCTGCACTACAAATCTCCCCTGTCCTCTCTCCGACCTTGTATTCTATCTCAATCCGCCCCGAATCCTCATCCGGGAAAATCAGGGTGATGGTTGCCTTCTCACCAGTCTCCTGACCGTTCTGTGTCGTCAGAAGCAGTTCTGTGGACTGCCACTGTCCTATAATCTTCGAGTGGTCGTGCATCACATCCTCAAATCTCATAAAATTCTCCATAATCCTGTCCAGAGCATCACGAATCTGGAGAAGGCCTCCGATTGAACGGTCTTTCAATTGAAGGGAAGTGTTCTGCAGAGTTTCAATGATTTCACGGTTCGTCAAAGAAGGGCAGACGCTCTTCATAAGAGCCACAGCACCTGAAACGATTGGAGCAGCCATACTGGTGCCGTCCAGAGGATAGTAATCATAGTACGGTATCGAGCTGAGCACCGAGCATCCCGGAGCGGAGACAGTGGAATTTCTGAAACCGTAGGCAGGCAGGTTTCCAAAATTGCTGAAATCGGCTTTCCTAAGATTCTGATTCACGGCATCGACCTTGACCGTAGATTCCCCGCGCTTGGAATTGTCTATTGCAGAAAGGATGTTGGAGTTTCCAGCCGCCCAGACAATTGTGACATTGCGTTCATCGGACAGTTTGTAGATGTAGTCCCACAGAAACTCTTTCGCGATGTCCTGTGTTCGGGCTATTTCCGCCTGAAGCGGCAAAGACATCCTGTTGGCGATTTCCTGAGGAATGCTGAGTCCTATTGAAGCATTGACCACATCGGCTCCCTGGTAGATTGCGTACAGGATTCCCTCAACCAGGCTGGCAGTGTTCATTCCGGCACCGAGGCTCACAGGAATGAAGGAGCACCCGGGCGCTATGCCGCAGCCACCTTCAGCATTGTTCATCTGGCCGAAAATAAGACCTGCCACATGTGTGCCGTGGACAAATGATCCCGGATCTGCATCTGCCTGCGGTGAAACGTCAGTCGTTCCGTTTTCAATGCTGACCGGAGAAATGATTTTCACTCCACTGAACTCATAGTGGTCCAGCTGGAAATAACTGTCAACCACAGCCACCTTCACATCCCTGCTTCCTGTGGTAATCTCCCAGGCCTCATAAGCCTGGATCGGTTCAAAATGCCAGCACAATGAAGGATACGAGAAAGCAGGGTCTGTCGGATGGACAGCCTCCGGAGCAAGCACCTCTATGTCACACACATAAAAATCTATGTCGGAAATCTGAAGGGGAAGATTCTCCTTAATTTCCTCCCTCAGGTCAGCTTCTACAGTCAGGACAAGAAGTTTCGTAAGAGTGTTGTAGTAACTGATTGAACAGAACGACTCATCATACAACGAGGACAATTCCTCGGCAAAACGGTTGAATGTCTCGTCTCCCTGGTCAGAATCAAGCACCACAAGGAGATGGTTGGCATCCACCTGTTTACCGGTCCTTGGATCAGGAATCACCTGTCCGGGATCTGTGGGAGGCACACGGTTGCGGTCCTTTGGAGGCAGGGCGGGGTTTCTCCTGTTTCCGTCTTCAATCTGCTCAGGCCAGTCAACAGGCTCTCCTCCACGACCATTGTTGCGATCTCCTCCACGGCCGTCGTTGCGGTTTCCTCCAGGATTCTGAGGGCGCGGATTCTCAGGATTGAACAGTTCAGGATGCTTGCCGACAACGGGATTTCCATCCGGATTCACAATCGTTGTGTCCGGACCGATCACTATCTGGCGCTGTGGGTTTCCGCATCTTGGTAATGTGAACAGAAGGATGAAAAGGAGAAGAAGCAATGCGAACGAAATTGATTTCAAAACCCATCTCCAGAATCCCCAGGGCATCCAAAAGGGATCCCCTCCATTTTTGACACTTGTCGTCTTATTTAATGTGAATATTTTCATAGTCAGTTAATATTGAACGAGATGACATCAACCAATTCTTCCACTTCCAAGGCTGAGCTTTGGAGGAGAGTGTCAATAGGGCTGCCCGGAACGGACGATTTCACCTTTACTGTAAATGGAACAGGGCCCCCGCTCGTCCTCTTGTTGAACAAGTGTACCGAGACAGAAAAACGCCCTTTGGGTACACGGTCTTCCGGCCAGTAGATGTGCTCCACTGCAAGCCTTCCGTAAACCCCGCCTCTGACATTCATATCGCAATCCAGACATCCCCGAGAGCGTGATCTCTGATTGCCGAAATAAATCTCTTCACCAGAGGGGTCCACACAATGAAGATCCAGATCATCTGAAGTCCGCCATTCGAGAGTTATCTCAAGGTCTCCTTCGTGAAGTACAGGGAGCGTCTGTCCTATCGGAAGACAAAACAAAATGATGAAACCAAAGAGCAGGAGGGCTAATCCCACAACACGCAAAAACCATCCCCAGAATCCCCAGGGATCCCAGAAACGGGGTTTGCGTCCATCGGACCGGATGTGGTCAATGCTATAACGTTTCATCCAATGAACTAATGATATTGCCAATTCGGTTGTTCGCCTCCGGATTTTCTATAACGGACACATTGCCCGCCGTGGCAAGAAACGAAAGCAGCATATAATCCAGCCAGATGTTGTAGTGGCATGAGAATGAAGGAGCCATTGCTCCTGACTGCCTTGAAATCTCGTCAAACAGGCTGGTGAGTTCCTCTTCGTCGTAACTTGATTTGCAATTGTGGTCCACCGGTTTCGACACAACCATATTTCTTGATTTTGCCACTGCATCAAGATTCTTCCTCGTCTGCTCATCAAGCAGGGAATATCCCAGGTCCGTGACGAATGTGTTGATGCAATGCCTGAGTATGTCGGCAACAAGGAATTCGTGGGCCGTGGAGATTGCAACCACATTGACGAAATCCGCAATGCACTCGGACATATAATCTGTCATATTGACTGTTTTCGACATTTCCTGGATATTCTCAATCAGACTCGACATCACTCCCATATCGAATTTCGAGTCTGACACAGTCCGGCTGAGGAACGCGGCTGAGGACAACTTCTCCAGCCAGTATTTCATCAAATGGTCGGCAATCACATAGGAATTGGTTCTTTTTGAGACATTAGGACGGCTGACCAATGTGTTCGGGTCAATCCCTTTCCCCTCAAGATATTTCCTTGCAGCCTCCGCTGAAGGTTTGTTGTAGACTTTTGCATAGGCCTCAAGAACCTCGTCGACTGTTCTGCACTCAGGAAGCCTGCCCATATATATTTCCGATTCCGGGAATGAATTGACAATCTCAATCAGGTCCGGACTGAGGATGATTTCATGGACTTTGTCATAGGCTTCGTCATCCGTAATCTGCAGCATATCTATCAGTCTTCCGAAAAAATAGTTGTTGTTTCCTACCGAAGCGTCAAATTCATTGAGGACATCGAATGCGGACTCGATGTTCTTCTCCAGCCTGTCACTGCTGTCCTCACTCTGATAGTAACTGCGGATCTTCTCAAGGATTTCCGTCTTAATCTCACTGATCCTCGTCTCGAACTGGTCGTCCCTGACCCTGTGCATATTGGCAGCAGCCACACACAACTTCTGGATGATATACAATGAACCGTCATTGTTCATCGTGGCTGTCGCTTCCCAAGCCACTTTAGGATCATCAAAGAATCGTCCGACATTCTCGGAATCGTTGACGAACGAAGACATCAGACTGTTGTAAAAATCTTCCGGCAATTCAAGGGCCGATTCCTTCGGACATTCGGCATTTTCATCATATCCCCTGTAAAGATTGTTGCCCTGTCCGTCACATCCGGAATATTTAAAGTCTCTCAGTACATATACATTGTTGAACAGATTCCCCTGTCCAGACCAGTTTTTGAACCATTCCACATCCGTTCCGGCATGGAAACAATCCTGGTACATCACCTGAGAGAAACGGCCCTTCCATCTGCCCTTGAGAGCGATTTCAGTATTTGCATTCTGATTGCTCTTCCTGACCATATCTATGTTGAACATAGTTCCGATGGCAAAGAAAGGAGCAACATTTCCTGCCAGACCGATGGTATGGGCTCTCTTCTGAGGGGTGTCTCCCACATAAGT
>JBJEJS010000425.1:0-6812 GCA_051878235.1 Candidatus Cryptobacteroides sp. | reverse complement strand
GACCTCAGTTCCCACGAGAAGACCCTTCTGGAACTCCTCAAGGAAATCGACAAAGATTTGGGAAAAATGCTTCTCAAGTTCAGATAATCGCATTCCTGTGTTTGTAAATTCAATTTTATTCCTACTTTTGCATTTCAAACTTATGTAAATGGGAAATATGAAGAGAATTTTTGACTTTTCTTGCAGAACCGTTTTGGCGGTTCTGTTTTTGGCTGGGCTTCTTGCCACAGGTTGTAAGAAGGAATCTGTAGAGGGAGACGGACCGGACGGGAAGACTCCGGTTGTGACAGTTGAGAATGTTGACGTCACCGACGCCACAGCGACTTTCACCGGAAAGGTGAGCCCTGCGTCTCTGGGTGCATATCAGGTCGGCATCGAATATTCCACCGACAAGTCTTTTGCCGAGGGTGACTCCACCACTAAATTGAGAATCAGGACGGTGGGTGAGGACGGCTCTTTCAGCGTGAGCGCGACCGGACTCTCCGCATTGACCGAATACAACTACCGCACATATGTGACGGAGGACAGCAAGGAGTACACCTACGGCTCCGCCTCAACTTTCACCACCACAGGTGAAATCAAGGTGACTGTCGATGCCTCAGGAGCGACGACATCCTCTGTCGTGTTCTCCGGGAATGTGAGCCTTGTTCCTGCCGGGACTGAAATCGGAATCTCGATTTCCGAGTCGAACAAGCCGGATTCCAATTCTTCCGACATTCCTGTGACCCGCGTCAGCATCGTTGACAAACTTGACGCTTCAGGAAATTTCAGTTTCACACAGGATGGGCTTTCAAAGTCAACCACTTATTACTATTGCTATTACATCAAGACAGGCGAGACCTACACTTTCGGCGAGGTTAAAAATTTCGTGACAGCCGCTTTCGTCTCAGGCGATGAAATTGACTTCAACGCTGCATCCGACCTCTCGTCATCTGAGTCAGCCAACTGCTACATCGTCTCAAAGGCAGGCACATACAAGTTTGCCACAGTCAAAGGCAATGACAAGGGACAGACCCTTCCGGTCGCTTCAGCGGAAATCCTCTGGGAGTCATTCGGCTCCTCATCCGTCCCTCAGCAGGGAGACCTTGTGAGCACTGTCGCATACAGGGACGGATATGTGGCGTTTATGACAGCTCCTGTCTTTACAAAAGGCAATGCCTCCATCGCAGTGAAGGATGCGGCCGGAACAATCCTCTGGTCTTGGCATATCTGGTTCACAGACCAGCCTGCGGAGCACATTTATCCGAACAATGCGGGGACAATGATGGACCGCAATCTCGGTGCTACCGCAGTCAAGGGTGACGGCGACTGCGGACTGATTTACGAATGGGGACGCAAGGATCCTTTCCTTGGTGGTACAGGTGCCATTGACGCGATGAATGCCAAATCCACAATCACCTGGCCGACTCCTGTCCAGGCCAACGCAACGATTGGCACAATAGAATGGTCAATACAGAATCCTACAACTTACATCTGGAATAAAGTCGAATACGCAAATCTTGGAACTACAGATGCCCCTATATGGAAACCAACCGGTAATTCCGATTGGGTTTACAATCCTGCCTGTGCGGACGGTTCTACAGAGAAGATCATTGAAACCGGCAGGTGGGGCAGCGTCAAGACAATTTATGACCCGTGTCCTGCAGGTTGGAGAGTTCCGGACGGAGGAGACAACAGCATCTGGAATGTCGCAGGATTCTCATCCAATAATGTGACAAGGATTTCAAGTGGAGTGGAGTTCACGATTTCTTCTGGCACCACCTGGTTCCCTGCAGCCGGTTGCCGCGCCCAGACAGACGGTAAACTTGACAAGGTCGGCACAATCGGATATTACTGGGCTGCCACTGTTGACACACAGTATGGCACGCAGGCACACAAATTCCATTTCAACTTTGATTATTGGACAGAACTCGGTTCTGCAGGATCTTTCAGCGCGACAGGTAAACTTTACCCGGCCTGGGGTATGTCAGTCCGCTGCTGCAAAATCAAATAATCCGTTGTGAACAAGTGACAATTCTAAGAGGTTGGCCCCGTCCCGGAGCCAACCTTTTTCAAAATCTCTGAATAAAATGAAAAAGATTCTCCTTCCTTTCCTCCTTTGCCTTATGTCCGTCTCCTGTGCAAGGACCCCGGTACTGCCGAGGGACAACTGGAATGACAAGGTTTATGATGCCCTCTGCAATCTGATTGAGACTCAGGGCATAAAATCAGAATGTTATGACACGCTCTGCCGTCCGTACGCCGTCTTCGACTTCGACAACACGACGGTTATGAACGACATATCCATCACCCTGATGATATATCAGATTGAGAATCTGAGATACGCCTTCAGTCCCGAGGAGGCTTTCTCTGTCTTTACCGCCTGGCTTCCTGACCTTGACACGGTAATGACTGGAGTCGGACTGACGGCAAGGCAGTTGGGGGAGAGGCTCGCCGCAGATTACAAGGTCCTTCACGAGAAGAGGGCCGCAGGTGCGACGCTTGAGGAACTTCACTGTTCAGGGGAATACCTTGATTTCCGTGCCCGCCTTATGGCTCTTAATGACGGGGTGGAATACACCTGTGACTACGGGACCTGGTGCCTCTGGATGCCTGCCCTTTTCAGCGGGATGTCATACGGGGAACTCCAGGACCTCACAAAGGAGTCGGTTGCCCATTGGACATCCCTGGGGAGAATCTGGACGGAACATTGGGAAAGCCCTGACGGGGAGGCCGCGTCCGATGTGATGAAGGGACTTGTGCTCCCGCAGGAGAGCGTGAATCTCTACAAGGCATTGTCGGACAACGGCTTCGATGTCTATATCTGTTCCGCCTCCCTGGAAGCCATAGTCGAGGCTATGGCGTGTGACCCGCAGTACGGTCTCGCCCTTTCTCCTGAGCGGGTCTTCGGAATCAGGCTCGAGGACGGGCCGGGAAGTGACTTCGCAAGGGATTATGACCAGACTTTCCTTGAGGGGAAGACCGCCTGCATCAACCGTCTGATTGCCCCGTCGCATTGCGGAAGGCAGCCTTCCCTCGTCGCGGGTGACAGCAACGGCGATTATGATATGCTCACGGCATTTGACGGCCTGAAAACCGGTCTTCTCATTGACTGCGGAAGAAGCGGGGACATAGCCGCCTTGATAGAGCGTGCACGGCATCAGGACGGCACCTGTCAGCCTTGTTATGCCGTCCAGTCCCGTGACCTGTCCGTTCCGGGTTATGTCAGATGATTATTCCACGACCTGCTTGTTCCTTGTCAGGAAAGCCTGAAGCAGGAATCCCAGACCGAGGATGACACCTGTCTTGTACGGTCCGAGGATGTCACCGCTGCCGAAGCACAGTTCGCTGAGCGGGGTGACAAGCACAGGGGAGATGAACTGGCCGAGATAGAGTGCCGCTGAAAGGAGGGGCATCACCGTCGAGGCTGCCTCCTTCCCGGCTTTCATCGCGGCTATGGTGTTGAGGTACGGGACACCTATGCCTGTGGAGAAGCCTATCAGGGTCGTTCCTGCCAGAAGCAGAGGGAGGCTGAATCCTGCGGACAGGCAGACATATCCCAAGATATATCCTGCGGGGGCCATATATTTTATCTGGTGTCTTGCGGCCCTCATCAATTTCCCGAAACAAAGTCCTGAAAGCATTGCGACCACATCAAGGCCTGCCATTATCAGCGTGATGGAGTTGTTTGAAAGGGTGGTCCCGCTGTGCGCGCTGATGGCGAAGGTCGTCGGGTAGATGAAGAACAGCACCATCACAAGGAACATCCCGACCACAGACGGGTGGAAACGCTTGAGAAGTTTGAGCGAGATTCCCCCGCCTGAGGCAAGTTTCTCATTCGGGAGGAATGCAATCACAAGGATGATGGCGAAGACTCCGATGGCATAGACCAGAAAGGCATAGTTCCATTGGATATTGGCGAGAATGCCCGCAAGGAAAGTCGCCACGACGCCACCAGCCTGGTTCATCGCTGCGGAAAGCCCCATCAGCGGAGCCTGTTTCTCGGGAGGGAAGTAGAAGGCGAGAAGTCCTGTGGAAAGCGGCATAATGATGCCGACGCTGACTCCGAGCAGGGCGCGCATCAGAAGCAGGAGCCAGATGTTGTCAACAAGGAAGCACCCGCAGCCCGTCAGCACATACATCGCCAACCCGGTCAGAGCAAGTGTCCTTGTCTTGAATCTTGCGCAGAGTTTGTCAAAGACGAGGTTTGTCAGGATTATTGTCAATGCCGGCAGGCTGACGATGAGTTGCATCAGCAGGGCGGGACTTCCTGAGAAATGGTCGCTGATGATTCCGAGTGCAGGGGCGATGGCGGCACCTGCCATCACCGTCAGAAGTGAGATGGAAAGGATCGTGAAAGTGAGCCTTCCGTAAATGGATTCATTTTTCATAATAATACGGAGTACAGGCTCTACCAAGCATAAAAAATCGAAAACGGCTGCAAAAGTACAAAATTTTTGCAACCGTTTCCAAGATGTTTTTGAAATTTTTCTTCCTGCAGGACCTTATTTCCGAGGTGTTGCAAGCAGGTTTATCACATTCATAATGATGTAGATCAGCACCGAAATTATGAAAATGAGCGAGAATTTCTGCCCGACAAGGAAGGTCAGCAGGGCGGATGCGGCGCAAAGCGTCAGGAAGCATATCCTCAGTTTGTTCGTGATGCTGTTCTTGTTCTGACCCTTCTTGAATTTCAGGGAGAACATCGGCATTTCGCAGACCAGAAGGGCTGACAGGATCACTGACAGCAGGGGGATTGCGTAGAAGGACCCCGCCCATCCCACAAGGAAACTGTCAGGGGTGGTGTGCACATAATGGGCAAGCGCACCGCAGAAAAGGGCGCAGGCAGGGGTCGCGAGTCCGATGAAGTTCTCCGTCTGCCTCGAATCCGTGTTGAATTTGGCAAGCCTCAGCCCTGAGAAGACAGCAATCAGGAACGGAGTGGCGCACAGGATAGTGCACAGCAGGTTTTCCGTCCCGATATGTTCTATAGCCATCCTGTTCAGCAGCAATGACGGAAGGACACCGAAACTGACCATATCGGAAAGCGAATCCAGTTCCTTCCCTATTTCTGACTTCGCGTTCAGAAGCCTTGCGAGCAGCCCGTCACAGAAATCAAAGACGCTGGCTGCAATCATCAGTATGAAAGCGATGTCCGGCCTGCCTTCAAACGCATAGGTCACACCAATGACTCCGCTGAGCAGATTCAAGGATGTGACCGTGTTGGGAATGTATTTCGCTATTCTCATAGCAGATGAGTTAAGCAGGTGTGTGCCTGAGAGTTATTTCAACCCCAATTTCTTCTTGATCTCTTTTGGAAGCGCGTCCTTGTGGACCACGATATTGAGGGTCTTGTACCTGACAAATGCATCTGAGGCATACCATATTCCGTTGTAGTCTCCGGCTTCTCCCCAGGAATTCTTCACCATAAAGAAATTGTTTCCGTCCTGGTCTTTGGCAAGTCCGAAAATGTGCATTCCGTGGTCGTCTGTGGTCTGCTTGTTGTCGAAAGCCTCCTGACGCATTTCCTGTGTGATGACCTTTTCCGGACCCTTTGCCTCGTCCTTGGCGGCAGGCTTCTCGTCTTTTCCGACCCATTTCTCCTGGTCGGATCCTGCCGCAGGCTTGCTGTCAATGTCAGGCACGGTGGCGATACCTGTCCTCGTGAATCCCTTTTCGCTGACATCGCTGCCCCACGCGAAGGTATATCCCTTGTCGATGGCGTTGTACATCACCTCCATCAGTTCGTCAATCGGGAGGTTGTAGGCGGTTCCCCACCTCCAGTTGTCGCAGACCTCAATCACAAACTGCTCATAGAAAGGATGATGGGTGAATGAAGTCAGGTTGACATAGTCCTTTGTGTCAATCCCGAGCCAGTCGCGGAATGATTCCGGAGTGTAGGTCACGCCGTTGTAGGTGAACTCGGAAGGATATTCTCCAAGGTATGCTGCGACAACCCCGTCAAATCCTCTTATCCACGCCGGAGTGAGTTTCCTGTTCGGATTCTTCTTTACAGCCTCCACATACGCCTTCAGAATCTCGTCCATCTCGGAATGCTCCGGCTTGTCAGTCCCGTAGTTCAGCCCCGGCATAGCCTCCTGAGGCACGATTCCGTAGTCCTTGACCACTTCCATAACATCCCCGAAGGAACTTCCCGCGCTGAATCCGAGCGCACCGTCGAGCCTGATGTATTTCACGGCCCTGTCGTGGTAGGATTTCCCGACGACGAACATCTCCGAAAGGTCGATGTCCTTCAGACCCTTTGTCCTGATGATCTCCGACTCAAGGAACGAAATCTGTGAGAAGCACCAGCAGGTACCTGAACGGTATTGGTTCTTGACCCCTGTGATAGGGGCTTCCTTAACTGTAGTGAACTGATATTCAGTTTCTTTAGGCTGTGTCTGGACTGACACGCTCTGTGCGCTCATCGCACAGGTGATTGCGCCTGCGGCGAGAACGGATGCAATAAATCTTCTGATCATAATATATTTCTTACTGTCAAAAATTTCCGGTCAGGTTTTATATCTCGTATATATCGAATATTTTTATATATAGATATATATCAAATCCAAAACACGCAAAGTTAGCAAATATTTGTAAATTCGCGACCTGAAACAGGGTTACATATACCGAAAAAAGAAAAAATATATATCATATATACCGAAAATATGAAGGATACCATATATATATTGTATATACACGGGATGGGAGGAGGCGGTGACAGCCGTATTCCGTCGATTCTGAATGAGCATATAAACGAGAGGCAGGACGTTCACTCCGCCCATATCGAGGTGGTGGTGCGGACCTACAGTTTCGACCCCGAGACCGCTGCG
>JBJEJS010000424.1:0-6854 GCA_051878235.1 Candidatus Cryptobacteroides sp. | reverse complement strand
ACCTGTCCTGGAGTCTATGCTGAACATTCCGCCCTTGTAGGCGAATTCGCCGAGAAAGACCGAACTGATTGAAAAATCCGACGGCTCTCCGGAAGTGATTTCCGGGCTTACGGTCACACTCCCGTTAGGGATCAGGCCTGTGAGGGTCTCATAACTGAGTATCACCGCCTCCTCTTCCTGCGCCAGGGTATCCTTGCGGCATCCTGCGAAAATCGCGGATGCCACGAAGATTGCGGCGAGGGCTTTTATATATATATTTGTTTTCATCGTTATATTTTTTATTCCTCAAAATCCTTGTCTATCCAGATGACCAGCGGGAAGATCTGTTTTCCGCCGCTGACATTCGTGACGACTCCGTCAGTTGTGTATGTCATCTGACCGTAGAATGTGCCGTCTGCCCATCCGTTGTCCCTCCAGGTGCCCGGGGTGACGACAACTGAAAGATGGTTAGCTCCGGCGGTGTTGTCCACATAACAAGGCGACTTGGACAGGAGTTCCGCAGTCTTGACGATGTTTCCGTTCCAGTAGGATACCGGAAGTTTCGCTCCGTAGTTTGTGCTGCCGTAAGCCTGCCAGAGATGCTCGATGAAAGGAGGGCTGTAAGTCGAGTTGTTGAGCACTCCGCTCTCCATCTCAGAGCCGTCCTCCCTGACTCCGTCAATGTTGTCGTAGGTGAATGACCTCCTGAAATCAAGAAGGAATGTGGAAAGGTCAGCGCCTGTCACAACCGGCACCACAGAGCGTCCTCCGACTTTAGGATTGACCCTGAGGGCGAAAGGATCGTATTTCACGCACACGCCTTCGATTTCTCCCGAGAAGTCCACGAACACAGGCATAGTCACCTCAAATGCGTTGTCAACATCATCAGGGTCGGCAGTCTTGGCGGTCACAAAGAGGACACCGATGGACAATGCCGTGAATCCGTCCGAAACGAAAGTGATCTTTCCGGTTGCCGGGTCAATGGCAGTGCTCTTCAACTGGCGTTTTATAACCCTGCTGTAGGTGGCGGAGATTCCTGCCTTCAGGTCTGTGGAGGTGATTTCCGGACTCAGGGCAGCAAGTTCATCAGCCGAAGTCACCCTGAACTGGCTCACACCCTTGGTCTGCTGCTCGGTGAGGCCGAGGTTGTTTCCATAACTGAAATATGTGAAGAAATAAGGGTTCTCGGTGATTGTGAGCCTGAGGACGGCCGTGCGGGTGTCCTGCTCCTTGCCGTTGCGGGCTGTCACCGAAATGTCGTATGTGCCTTCAGGAAGAGTGTTGTATTTCTCCGCCGAGAGGGCTCCTGTCACAGGGTCGAGGCTGACATATTTCGTGTAGGAGGCATCAGGGTCCGTGAACTCGAAACTGCGCGCACCGCTCAGGGCAGGATCAGGAAGGACGCTCCATCCGAGAGCCTTCTTCTTCGAGAAGTCGGAGTAGGAGAAGTTCAGGATAGGGTCGATGAAGTCCACCACCTCAATCCTGTATGCTTTCTCAAACCTCACGAACTCGGTCGTGAAATCATTCTTCACAAGCACATCGATGTCATACACGCTTCCTTTGACAAGACCGTGATTCTCGGCAATGGAGATGACTCCCGTCTCAGGGTCAATGGTGATTTTGTCTGTCTGAGGAGAAGTCTCAAGGGTATATTGAATACCGTCAACGGAACCTTTGAGGACAGGGACGGCACTTGTGTATGTAGTCTTGTATATGTCCTTTTCCTCCTCTATAAGTCCGTTGTCCGGAGTATAGACGAGGGATGAAGGAGCGGCCACTATCTTGATTGAGACGGCGTCGCCGAAAAGGCCGACGGCACTCTCGTTGGAATATGAACGGGTGTTGAGTTTGAGGTCAAGGGTATATATGCCTATCTCGAAAGACCCTCCCTTGACTGCTGAAATGACCCCGTCGTTTGAGATTGCGAACAGAGGATCGGTCACATTGTCAACCAGCACACCCTCCTTCTTCACATTGCGGATGGAGTAACTGCTGATTGCGATGTGCTCGCCTTCGGTGACGACCTGTGCCGTCGGGATCTCGGCCTCGCTGTCCGCAGACAAGTCGGCGATGTCAATCACCAGAAGTTCAGGGTCAACCGTGATGCCCTCAGGGATTCCGTTGGTGAATGTGACCTTCACCTTGTCAGGATAATTGAAGGTCTGATTCCCTACAGTGCAACTGAGGGAGATGACATACTCGCCGGGAGAGGTGTTCTTCGCCCCGGCGATGATGAGCATTCCTGTCTCGGAATTGATTGAGAACTCCGGTCCGCTGTAAACCGCGCCATCAAAAGTGACCTTTGTGATGGCGAAGCCGGAAGGGGTCCCCCCGAACCAGGTCGGCGCGAGATTCACAGTGATGTTCTGGGCAATCTCCACGACATCAGAATAGTAAAGTTCAAAGCCTCCCTCCTTGAGAGAGTCCCTGTCGCAGGAGGTCAGAAAGGGTATGACCGCAAGCGCAGAGGCAATGAGTCTGAATATCTTTGATTTCATATTCTTGGTTTATTGTTCAAGTTGATAATTGAGGTCATATTCTTTTGAGCCGACGGTGACCTTGACGGCAGAGCCCTCAGGATGAAGGGCCGCCACGCCGCTCTCCTCATTGTCCGTGAAGACTGCGTCAACGGAGACTGCCTCCGGACTGCCTGAGAACGGAAGGATGACGGTGATGAAGCGGACTGACTTGTCGGATGGTTTCCTGTTGGTGAACTGGTAGCCGACCCTGTCTCCGGTCTCCACTCCGAGGGCGGCAGAGAACTTGGAGTCCTTCCGGGTGATTGAGAAGTCCTGCTCGTTCTCCACAAAGGTCTTGACATACATATTGTTTCCGTCTGAGAATGTCGTGTAGAGACACCTTTCATCCTCCGAGAAGACGGTAGGATTCGCGGTCGTGCTCAGAAGGTGGATGTTGAAGTTGGCCTTCTCGCTCGCCCCTCCGAAGACATCATCCACAATCACGAAGAACTCCCTGTCCACAAAGAACACGGCTCTGCGGTGGGTGACATTTTCCTTGATTATGTGGGATGTCACCAGAATCTCTGTGCCGTCCTTTGTCTCCATCTCCACAAGTTCTCCCCTCATATAGCCTGTGCCATAGTCCTTGCTGGACATCGAGATGGTGTTGTGGTTGATGGTGGCGGCATATTTTGCCCTGTCGGAATCCGTGTTGTAGGAATAGCTGCCCGCATCAGGGAAGAAGTTCCTGCCGCTTCGCCATATTCCGAAAGTGCCGTTGTCCGGCTGGCAATGCCAGGCGTTTGAGGCGTTGTCATTGTTCTTGAGGACCATCATTGTGGACTTGGTGTCCCACCCGTTGCGGATCATATAATATCCGGCCACAGGATAAGCCTTGGCAAAATAACCCGGGTTGCTTCCCTGCGCTCCGCCTGTTGACATCCATTTGAAATACTGGTCATCAGGGAAAGCAGTGGCATATTTGGTGAAATTCTTGGTAAGCACGCTCTTGGAATAGGATGCGGAGCGTGTGTCATTCCAGTTGTCGAGGGAATAGTCCGGATATGTGATGTCCGCGACAAAAGTCATCGCCTCCTTAAGCCTGGAGAGGAAGTCGTCTCCGAGAAGCGAGGTCTTGTCATTGAGTCTGAAAAGGTCGTTTATCTCAAGGAAATCAGAGATTGCGGCAATGTGGTAACTTGGGTCCAACTCGTACTGCACCCCGTCAGCAAGGAACTGGCTTTCAAGGTTCTCCCTCAGTTTTGCGCATCCTTCCTCGGCCCACTCCTGCGAGTTCTTGAACTCAGGCATAAGTATTCCGGCGGTAGCGACCGCCTGGGACTGGGTGATGAGGATGTTGGAAGTCTGGTAATAATTGTTGCGCATCAGTTCCACCTGTCCTGCGAAAAGATTCAGGAATGTGGTCAGCCACGAAGGGGTGAAATTTTCCGAATATATATAATAGGAGAGGATGTTGATTTGGGAGAGCACCCTCTCTGCGACCTGAAGGCCTTTCCATTGATAGTCGATGTCGTTCTCGGCACCGCCCTCAGGAGGATATTTCGTGTCCGCCCCCGGGAAAGGATAGGCTTCCATCCAACTGCTGTAAACCTCCACCCAGTTGTTGAAATATGCCTCGTCGCCTGTCACGCGATAAGCCTTCGCCTGAGGCTCCATCCATTGGTGGCGGTGCTTCTGGTAGCGAAACTCCTGGCTGGTGACCCCGGACGGTATGTATTCCCAGTCGATATTCCCGGCAGAACCGAAAGAATAGTAGATGTCAAGGCCTGTGGCGGCATCCGTCTTCTCCGCAAAATTGCGGATATAGAAGCGGTACTCGAGGGCCTGGTCCGCGATGTTCTTTTCGGAAGCCGTGCAGGTTGTCGTGATAAGGTCGACATCCGGATTGGAAATCCCGCTGCGGCTGCGCCAGTACTCAAGCAGGAACTTGGCGGCAAGGGATGTGTCCTGCTGCTCTATGGCAGCCTTCACATTCTCAAGACCGGGATAATCCAGATTCAGAAGGTCGAAGACCTCACGGGTGATTGCGCCGGAACCTTCACCGTCGGTGGCCTCCTGCGGAAGGTAGCGGTCAATGTTCCCGCCTGTGGAAAGATGTTCTTTCTGTTCGGCTGAGCAGGCTGTCAGGAACGCCAGACCCAATGCCAGAAAAAAGATTGGAAACTTGTTCATATCTGTTGTCTTAGTGTTTTTATTCTGTGCAGGAGACTATGTCTCAACTATGCAAAATTACCATATATTGACAGGTCTGCATTCCTATTCTGTTCCGCTTGTGACAAATCTTGTTTTTCCTTCTTCAAATTTGTTGAATCATTTGTTAATTTTGTTCTGCCTCGTCCATTCGGTAGGCAGGCAGCCTATGTGTTTCTTGAAACAGGTGGCGAAATAGGACGGGGTGTTGAAGCCGACCATATCGCTGATTTCCGCAATGCTGTAACGCCCGTCCTCAAGAAGGCGGCAGGCCTCCCTGAAACGGATTTTGTAGATGAAGCCCAGGGCTGAGTCGCCTGTGATCGCCTTCAGTTTGAGGTGAAGGTTGGAACGGCTCATATTCATCTGTCGGGCGAACTCGTCCGTGGAGAATTCCACATTGTCCATATTCCGCTCCACAACGGATGCCGCCTTGCGGATTATTTCCTCGTCCATCGCGTTCAATGCAGTCTTTTCCGGAGAGAAAGCCGTGTTGCGGGCCGCCTTGTCCTCAATTATCATCCTTGTGCGCAGCATATTCCTTATCTTCGCCTTCAGCATCGTCATCGAGAACGGCTTTGTCATAAAGTCGTCGGCACCGCTCCGGAGCGCCTTCAACTGGTCCTGCCCGTCCGCCTTTGCGGAAAGCATTATGACAGGAATATGGCTTGTCCTGCTGTCCTGCTTCAGGCGGGCGCACAGTTTCATCCCGTCAAGGACAGGCATCATCATATCCGTGATGACCATATCCGGACAGTCCTCCTCCACCATTTCAAGGGCCTTGGCCCCGTCAGGTGCGGAACGGATTTCGAATGAAGGGGACAGGGATGTCTCCATATATGAACGGATGTCCTCCTCATCCTCCACAATCAGGATTTTCGCGCGGGAACCGCCTTCCGACGCCTCCTGGACATTCTTGACATCCTCCTGGGACTTCTGGCCGTCAAGGACATACATCTCCTTGGTGTTTGTGGAGTGAGGTCCGTCAGCCTGCCTCTCGGAAAGTTCCTCCGGAGAATAGGCACCGGGATCCTGAGGGATTCCCACCGTGAATTTCGAGCCCCGGCCCTCCTCGCTTTCGAGTTCAAGGCTCGCGTGGTGCAGTTCGGCAAGACGCTGGACGAGGGAAAGGCCTATCCCGCTGCCTATGTGGCGGTTCTCGAGTTGGTAGAACCTCTCGAATATCTTGTCCTGGCGGTTCAGAGGTATTCCCGCGCCCGTGTCGGCAACCTCAAGGACGAACTTCCCCGCCTCAAGGCTTATGGTGACGGTGATCGAACCGTTGTCCGTATATTTGAACGCGTTGGAAAGAAGATTGTTGAGTATCAACTCCATATATTGTCCGTCAACGAGGACTTCCGTCTTTTCGGGGATATGCGACACAAGTGAATATTTCAGTTTCTTGCTTGAGGCGAGGGTCTCGTAATATGAGAAATTCTCCTTGACCATCCTGTTGATGTCCTCCGGCTTGACACTCAATTTGAACACCCCGAGTTCCGCCCTGCGGTAGTCCATCAGTTGGTTGACAAGATGAAGAAGCCTCTGGGCGTTGCGCTGCACATATTTGAGCTGCCTGCGGGTCCAGATGTCGGAAACCTTGTCGAGCATTTCCTGCACAGGGTTGAGTATCAGCATCAATGGAGACCTCAACTCGTGTGAGATGTTGATGAAGAAGCGCATCTTCATCTGGTTTATCTCCTCCTGATGCTCCCTGTCCTTCTTTTCCAGTTCAAGACGGTTCTGGACGGACTTCTTGCCGATGTAGAACCAGACGCTCCAGACCACAAGCGCCAGGGCGATGAGCACGAGAAGGGCGCGGACCCAGAACAACTGATGCCAGGCAGGCCTTATCCATATTTCAAGAACCGTAGGCGATGTGTTCCATTTCCCGTCGTTGTTGGCCGCCTTGACCTCGAAACGGTATTTCCCGTAAGGAAGATTCGAGTAAGAGGCTGTCCTTGAAGAGGACGAGACCGTCCAGTCCTCGTCAAACCCCTCAAGCCGCCACGCAAAAGTGCTGTGCCCCCCTGCGATGAAGTCATTGACCGTGAAGTCCACCGAGAACGAATTGCAGTTGTGCTTGAGCGTAACCTTGTCCGTCGAGGAAAGGCTCTCCTTCAGTATTCCGCTTTTGTCTCCCGGAACGACCCTGTCATTGAACACCCTGAAACCAGACAGGACGGGCGAAGGGGAATATGGATT
>JBJEJS010000423.1:0-6894 GCA_051878235.1 Candidatus Cryptobacteroides sp. | reverse complement strand
TTGGACATAACAAAACCCCGAAAGTTTTTTGTCTAACTTTCGGGGTTCATGTCACATCGAGCCGCTTTTTTTTATCCGATACTTATTTGATGAATCCCCGGTTGTCCTTACGCTTGCTGACATTGAACGCCAGACCGAAGTTCATAGCGAGATTCAGTTTCTTGTAAGGCACAAGGAAACTGTCGCACGGAGCGAAGTTTGTGACGAGCGAGTCGGTGCCGACAAAGAAGTCAATGGCACGGCAATGCAAGTTCAGGTATGCTCCGAATGATGAGCCGAAGTTGGACAGGCCGTAACTTGCACTGAATCCAAGGCAGTTGCCTGCGGCTATGTTGACGCTGACCCTTCCTTCGCACTGCGAGTGCGACCCCTGGATTCTTGCCGTGAACAGACCGCCTACGGACATCCCGTCCCAGAAAGGCATCTTGTACTCTACGGCAGCGTTGATGGTTGCGGAAAGCATCTCGTTGTACGCCCCGCTCTCCTGCTTGTAGAGGACCGTAAGGTCTTCAAGCCCTTCGGTTATCTTGTTGAACTGGTTGCTGATGGAATTAGGGCTGTTCTCGTCGAGGGAGACATTGTCGAAACCGTTGAACTCCCAGGAATTGTTGTTGGTGGATGCGAGCACGGATGATTTCCAATGGATGAATCCCAAGTCAAGCACGGCGGCCGAAACGGTCAGCCCCTTGAAAATCTCGTAGGAGAATCCCAAGTCGAATGCCACTCCGAATCCACCCAGGACTGAGGACGGCTTGAATCCTGAATTGAATCCTATGCTGCCGAAGTCAATCTGGTCTGCCGACTTGCCGTCAGGGACGGTCCCCGTCTCCCCGTAGGTCGGAATGTTGATGAAGTCACCGACGGATGCCTGAAGGGTACCGTCCGCTTCCACTCTCCATTTGTCCTCGCTCATTTCCAAGTTCAGGTTCTTCATAGTCAGATCCGCGCTTGCGACTCCCAGAAGAGCCTTTACTTTCGCTCCCACGACAAGTTTGTCACTGATCCTCTGTGACTGTCCCAAGGAAAGTTCCATATAGGCCTTGGCCTTCACGCCAAGATTGCTGATGTTGTAACTCTGTGCCCCTCCGACATTCTTCATAAATGAGAAAAGGTCGCGCGGCAGGTTGACAGAGGCGGTTTCCCTCAAGTTCAGTTCGACGGTCGTGAAGCCGTTCTTCTTGCCCCAGGCTCCAACGGAGAATACTGTGGTGTTGAGGTCCTGGGAGATTATGTTGTTCTTGTTGAGTTTGCTGATGAAACTGTCGGCATCGACCTGACTGTTCATAAATGTGGTGAGCCCCCCGTCGGCTGTAGGGTAGAGGAAGTTCTTGATTCCCATATTGGAAGCCACTCCCACGCTTGTGTTGCCCACAGCAGGAAGCGCGAAATAACTCCTCGCGCTCGGTGTGGCAGGGTTGAGCCTGTGCCTGAAATCGTAGCCGTCAAGGAAATATGCGGTATTCATCGTTGTCTGCGCAAAGGCGGCAGTTCCCAGAACAAGGGAGAAAACGAAAATGTTAAATATCTTTTTCATAGTTAATCCAGATTGGTGGTGAATCCTCCGACAAGTCTTGCCTTGATTTCAGTGAGCCTGATGCCCTGTTCCTTGTTGAGGGCAATGCCCTCGACAGTCTCATTGGAACTTCCTGTGACGGTGAGTCTTATTCCGTCAAGATTCTTTAGCGCATCATTGTTGGCGGAAATAGCGAGCACAATCGGTGAAACGCTTTCTGCATCGGCTGTCCCTGCCGCTATCTTGCCGTCAACTGTGATGTCCGCCCCTGCAATCACATTGCCGGCTGCATCAATAGGAGAGGCTGAGAGGGTGAACTCAACAGGAATCGTGTTTGTCATATTGAATCTCAGGGACAGTTCTGTGATGTCGAGGCTGTTTTCCCCCTCCAGACCGAGTGAACTGCCGAGTCCCGTGATGTCCTCAGGAGTGTACTCGAGCCTGAAACCGCGTCCGAATGCGAGGTCGGCGCGGAAGGAGTAATCCACAGCGCAGGAGTATTTGCGGTTGTGCTCGAAGGTGACATAACTGTCAGTTTCCGATTTGATGATTATGTCCTCAATCCCGAGGGATGAAGGAACTTGTGAGAGGATGTCTCCCATCTCAGTCTTCTTGATGTCCTTGTCACCCTGCTGTGAGTCCGGATGTGTGCCCTGCCTTGAGATGAAGATTCTTGAGACTCCTTTTTCAAGCAGCACCTTGTCCCCGCCGTCCCCTCCGATGGTGAGGGAAGCGTATGATGTCTTGTCTTTGAATGCCTTGAGGGTGGCCTGCAGGCTTGCGGAGAACGGGGTCCCGTTGTCAACCTCGATGCCGATCACAGGATTCCAGATGTCCAGGGTCACGCCTCCGTTTGAGAGGAATTCAGGAAGTTCGCCCAGTTCAAAACTCTGGTCCTGCACATTGTATGTCGTGTTGATCTTTGCTGTGGTGCTTTTTACGGTAATGTCATCCATAACAAAGTTGATGGCCAGTTTCAAGTCGGAAGGTATGGTGCTGAAATCCGACGTGTTCACCACCAGGTTGCCGCTGACGGAGACATTGTCGTTGATGACAAACCTCCTCTGCCCTGAAACGGTCACTATGCCCATACCAGAAGGAATCTTCTCGAAGTCTATCGCAGTGATGACCAAGTCAATGGATGATGCCGTTCCTGCCTTGACCGTGATTGCGGACTCCAATGTGATGGTGTTCCCGGAAACGGAGATCCCTGTGTCGGATGCGTTCTTTTTCGCAATTGTCAGGTAGTCCGGGAAGACAATCTTCATTCCGCTGGAGAGTTGTACCGCACCAGTGCTGATGTTGAAGCGGACGGAGACAGTGGCTTCGGTTTCCATCTTCTTTATTTCTACAATGCTCTCCTCGTTGAAGGCCTTGTCGATTGAGACGGCCAGTTTAGAGTCCGATGGAAGGGTGTAGGTGTAAGAAGATGAAGTGGCGAAAAGGGAAATGCCAGCAGGGGATACCGAAGATGTGAATCCTGCGGTGGGAATCGAGATGATCAGGTCATTTGTCTGTTCAAGTTTCCCGATGTTGACTGTCTCGAACTCGAAGTTGGCGGACAGGCTTTCCGTAGGGGCGAAACTGAGGTAATAGTCCCCGTTGGTGTCGCATTTGATTCCTTCCTCGCTCTCCTCAATTTCAAGGAAATCCCCGATTTTGATGAACTCGGAAGACCCGATTGGAATGCTGATGTCCCCCTGGATGTTGATGGTGGTGTCAATGGGTTTGGTCAGGTCATAGTCTTGGTTGACACACGAGCAAATCAGCCCGCAAAGTGCCAAAAATGCTGCCAGACCGATTCTGGTAGGCATTTTTCCTGTTACGCAGTTTCGCATCTTTTAGGTATTATAAATAATTAGACAGGCAAAGTTAAACGAAAATGGCACAAAATCAAATGATTGTCAGACATATTTCCCAAAATGCCCAAAACCGGTTTTGAATATACGGGGAATATTCCTAAATTTGCGGGCTGTATGGACAAGAATATGTGGATAATCTTTGCCGTCCTTTCGTCGGTGTTCGCAGCCTTGACATCCATTCTTGCCAAAATCGGCATAGAAGGTGTCAATTCCAGTCTCGCCACGGCAATCAGGACGGTTGTGGTCTTGCTTATGGCTTGGGGGATGGTCTTTCTGACCGGCTCCCAGGCAGGTGTCGCTGACATCAGCCGCAAAAGTTGGATATTCCTCATTCTTTCAGGACTCGCCACCGGAGCCTCCTGGCTGTGCTATTACAAGGCCCTCCAGATGGGGGATGCCTCCAAGGTCGTCCCGATTGACAAGATGAGCATAGTCCTCACCCTCGTCCTCGCGTTCCTGTTCCTGCACGAACAGTTCACAGTCAAATCCCTCCTCGGGTGCATCCTCATTTCGGCGGGCACCCTTCTTATGGTGCTATGAACAGGTAAGGAATATGTCATATATGTCGGAAAATATATATCATAGAAGGAATATATATCATAAAAAGGGTATATATGGAATATGGCATATATTCATCCTTGCCGCCGTGCTGCGGCTCGCTTTCGCTCCGCTTCCCGCTTTCGCGCAGCAGACATATCTGAAAGGCTGCATCTGCGACAGCCTCACGCTTTCGCCGATGCCGGGAGTTGTTGTCGAACTTAACGAGATATACACCCAGTCAGGGCATTATGTCACATCGGGACAGGACGGAGTCTTTGTGTTCAACAACATCCCGGAGGGGAAATACAGCCTGCGTTGCAGCGTGCTGGGATATGTCACAAAGGAAATGAGGGTCAGCAGCGTGGTGACGGACCTCGGACTGATACTGATGAGGGAGGACATCATAGCCCTTGACGCTGTCGTGCACACGGAAGAGGCAATCCGCACTTCCCAGAGCGGGGACACCCTGACCTACAATGCGGCGGCATACAAGACAATGATGGGGTCCTCTTCCGAGGAACTGATTGCGAAGATGCCCGGAATTGCGGTCGGCTCGAGGTCTGTGGAGGCCAACGGCAAGAAGGTCTCGAGGATTCTCGTTGACGGGAAGGAATATTTCAGCGACGATGTGATGACCGCCCTGAGGAACATCCCTGCCGACCTCGTGAGCGAGGTCGAGGTGGTGAACAAACTGAGCGACGAGGCTGAGATGACGGGAATGACCGACGGGGATGACTACACGGCAATCAACATCGTCACCAAGAAGAGGGCTGGGAAAGGTGCCGTGACAGGCCGTTTCTACGGAGGCTACGGCATCCCGGACAAATACATCGCGGGCGGATCGGTCAACTATCTCGGGCAGGAGAGGTCCGCCACCCTTCTTGCGATGGCGAACAACATCAGCAAATATAACTTCGTCTCTGACGACCTCGTGAGCGCCTCATCCTCAAGCGGAGGGACTGCGGACGGGAATTTCCAGGTCAAGCCCCTCTCGGGCCTGTCCTCGGTGCAGTCTGTGGGCGCGAACTACTCTAACTCCTGGTTCAACGGAAGTTATATGTTCAACCGCATCAAGAACTACAACTTCTCCGATGTGATAAGGAGAAGGGCCCTGGATGAGGACTGGGAGCAGGTGACCACGACGGGCTCCGATTTTGATGCGGAGAACAACACCCACAAGTTCTCAGGGAAATTCTCCGTCAACCCGACCGGAAAGCACTCCCTGACAATCCGTCCGTCCATATCTTACCAGGACCTCTATGACGAGAAATATCAGCAGATCGGCCTGAACAATGTCACTTTCGCCCAAAATGAGGCCACAGGAGCCAAGGACACCCTGTTCAAGCGCAACCGCACGGTCCGCAGCGACAATGACAGATGGAATGTCAGCGCGAAGATGAGCGTGGTGTACAGGTACAAGTTCAAGAAGTCAGGAAGATATTTTGCCATCACATCCTACGGCAGTTACTATCGCTACACAGGTCTTGAGCACTCCTCCCAGTACACAATCACCGACCCTCTCGCAGGTTTCGATGAGGAAAAGGCGAAAAGCCGCACGATGCAGTACAAGGACAGGCTGTCGGAGAGTTATTCCTTTTCCGTCGGTGCGACCTACACGGAGCCGATTGACAGGAGGAACCGCCTGGCATTTGACTACAGGTTCACCCAGACCGGAAGCCTCGGGGACAGCCGCTCCTATCTGTATGATATGAAGAATGAGGTCTATAATGACACTCCTGACCTGAGGCAGTCTGCGGTCAGTTCCAACATCTTCCGCACGCACCTTGCGGGATTGCGCTACAATTTCAAATACAGGAAACTCCAGGTGACCGCCAGTCTGTCCTATCAGAGGGTTGACTATGAGGGCACTTCCGAAATGCCGAACACCTATTCCGTGCACAGGAGTTTCAACAACCCGATTTACAGCGTGGTTGCCAACCTGCCGTTCAATCCCGAAAACTCCCTCCGTGTCGATGCCAAGAGCCGCACGACGAATCCTTCCGTGAGTATGATGCAGGGCTCGGTCAACCTGACAAACCTCAGTTATGTCCGCTCCGGAAACCCTGAAATCGTCCCGTCCTACCTCCACAATGTCGAGGCCCGTTACATCCACACCAACAGGAAGAAAGGCTCGACAATCTCGCTCTCAATGGCTGTGGCCGGAAGCGGCAGTTACCTGTGCGACTCCCTCGTGGTCGATTCGCCTGATTTTGTCGTGGCGGAAGGTGTCACCCTCGGGGAAGGCAACCAGTTCAGCAAGCCGATCAACCTCGGAGGCTATTACAAGGTCTCCGCACGCTTCACCTACGGCTTTCCTGTCAAGTTCCTCTCAAGCAACTTCAATCTCGACCTGTCGGGATTCGTCTCATCTGTGCCGGGGATGATAAATGCCGATTATGTCCCTGTGCACCGTGACGGCTGTTCAATCGGCGGGAAACTTGACAGCAACATCAGCGACCGCCTGGACTTCACGATTTCCTACAATGCCCAGTATGTCAACAACGAGTATTCGGGCGCAATCGGGGTCACCCGCAACAACTACTTCACCCAGAACGCGAGGGGGAGCGTCAAATGGATATTCTGGAAGGGGATTGTGCTGACAGGCTCGCTCCATTTCCAACAGAACTTGAGCATCGACAGACTGTACAATGACAGGCTGTTCTACTGCGACATCTTCCTCGGAAAGAAACTTTTCCGCAACCAGTTGGGAGAGATCAACATCGGCGTGAACGACCTGTTCAATGCCACAGAGCATTACTTCCGCCACACAATCAACTCCAACGGAGCGACCGACACCACCGACCTCGGACTGGGACGCTATTTCTCAATTCAGTTCGTCTATCACCTCAGGCATTATTGATTCTCTTTGCCCTTGCGGCCTGATTGCCCGTCAGGCTTCCTTATCCGCTTGCCGGTCAAAAAATGAAGGTTTAAAAACCTTGTCAAAAAAGGAGCATAAAACTCACAAAGGTAATTATT
>JBJEJS010000422.1:0-6927 GCA_051878235.1 Candidatus Cryptobacteroides sp. | reverse complement strand
TTCGATCTGTTCTCGTGTAAGCATATTGTCAGTTTGTGTTAGTGCGACAAAGTTATGTCTCACTTACACAAACTGAAAGATGTACTTCTTCGGATGCTTACCCTTCAGGAGATTTCCGAGGTCCTTGATGCAAGTATAACAGGGGTTGAAGACATTGCCGGGTTGGTTGACGGCTACACCGGAGAAACCGAAACCGGGGTCCTGCAAGATCCCTCAGCGGCACTTAACCGGGAGAGCGACATCGTGGGAATGATCAGGAGGCGTTCTTTCTCACTGGGGATAACTGCAAGAGACTACCTTGAACGTCTCGTGGAAGAGGATGTCCGCAAGTCAATGACACTGCCTAAAATAGATTTGAGCGGTGCTCCGGGAGAAATGACAAGGAAGTATTCAGGAATAGTCAGGTTCCACGAAGTGACAGGTGACGAAAGATTTGAAAGGATATGGAACGGATAAAAGTATTCCTTGACACAAACATCGTCATTGACTACTACACCGGAAGGATGGGCGACGGGGTTGCCGGGAAGATTGTCCAGGCGGGAGAACATCCTGAGTATGAACTCTGCATTTCAATCCTGACGGGTGTCAATGCCCTCTATGTTCTGAACAAATTCAGCAGGGAGGTTGACCTGTCCACTCTGTCAAGCCAGTTTCACATCCTTCCAATGTCCGAAAGCCAATGGGACGAAGCCTCCGGAATGCAGATTGACGACCCTGAAGACGCCCTTCAATTGGCCTGCGCACAGGAAAGAGGATGTAGAGTCATCATTTCCAGGGACAAGCACCTTCTTGAATCGGGTATTCCGTCTCCCGCTGTCCTTTCTCCGGAAGAATTCATAAGACAAATCAGCTGCCACTAGGTAAGCATCAGTTTAGGAATATGTATTTCTTCGGATGCTTACGTAAGTAAGATGCCTTTCGGCACAATCACCGGGACTCCTCCCGGCGATCGGGGTCCTTGCAGCATTCCTTTAAAAGAAGGAATATGTCTGCTTCTCCGCAACCTCCTGCAATGAATCCGGGACATTGGCAAAAAAGTCAAAGCCGGTCCTGCTTTCGATGGTGTCTATCGTCGTCACTGTCGGAGCGGTGTTCTCCGTGTTGGAGTCGAACAGATAGGCGCATCCGACTGCCGAAGTCATTACTCCTGCGGCGTCGAAACTGCATTTCATCAAGCACTTCCAGTAACCTGACGGAGCCTTGCATTCTGCTCCGCCCTTGTCCGTGACAGTTGCCAGAGAGCCCTCGAACAGAGGTCCCGTGACGACATACAGGGTGTCCGTCCCTGTTGTAGAGGTCGCCACTCCCTGCACCTTGCCCTCCAAAGTGCCCCACTGTCCCTGATTGAGGCTGGAATACTGTGGAGTCATATTCGTGTAGTAGAAAGTCTGCTTGTTCTGCTCCACGGTCGTCTGGCGGTCGTTGGAGGCGACCTGATGGCCGCGGTCGTAGCTAAGTCCGGACGAAGAATATGTCCCGGAAAGATTCGGCTGCCAGCTCTGGTCGATGGCAGGGTCGTAGGCCCAGACTTCGTTTCTTCCGACACTGTTGTTCTTGAAGTCGCCGCTGTTGGAGGCCGCATACGCCACCCAAAGGGCTGCCTTGTAAGTTTTGTCATAAAGGAAACTGTAGTTCCTGACCACATTGCCGTTGTAGGAGTAGGTGTGCGTCACAACCTTCCGGTTCGCATCGGCACAGTCATAGCGGCAGGCTTTCGTCGAGCCGTAGGTCTCCGCGAAAGTACTGTGGGAGTAGTTTCCGCTGTATGGGACGTCCGCCGCAGTCACGGCATTACAGTTTGCCGCAGGCATTTCATAGTTGGCCAGCCAGGTGCGAACGATGCTTTCAGTCTCGAAAGACAGCGGATCTCCATAAAATGTCTTTACGGATGTCTCCTTGTCTTCAGTCCCCTTCACTTTCACATACGCACGATACCAGACAGTGCTCCCCACCTCCAACCCAGAAATCGAAGTGCTGAAGGACGATGAAGTCCCAGTGCAGACAGCAGTGTTTGTCAATGAACTAGATGACGGCCCATACTCAAAGCCTGTCTCCGTGACCGTCCCGGTAACATCCGAACAAGAGCCAGACAGGGTCGCCCCTGCCTGACTGATATTCGTCACTTCCCCGGTCGTCACGCTTGCTGCGGGCTCTTCACCCCCGGCGCCTCCGCCGGAGGAAGTTCAATTGGTAGGATTAATTGTAATTGATTTAAAATATACAGATTTATTAGAATCATTAACTGATATAACAATATCTCCTACAAGAGCAGTACCTGATTCAAAGGATATCTCATAATTATTGCTTTTTCCAAGAGCAACTTGTGAACCTATAGTTGTTCCTCCTATTGTTACATCAATTGTATTGGCATTTGCAGTTCCATTCGTGGAAACAATCATTGTAATCTTCTTGATTGAGCCACTAACACCTTTGCCTGTAATTGTAAACTTACCTTTAGCAGAACCAAACTGCACACCTCTACTTGGAGATGCTGATTCAAAACTATTTGCATCTATTGATGCTGTCCAAGCTATACCATTTGCCTCGTTCGTTGATAAATTTTTATCAATAAATGTAGAGATATATGTATTCAATTCTTCTCCACCAGTTGAAGCAGCCTTTACAATAATTTCACCCGTAGTTGTCTTATCCTCATAAGTGACTGTTACTGTCTTTGTTCCCTCAGAAGACATATCAGGAGTGGAGAATGTCGCTTCTACATCTGAAGAGCTTCCGTCAGAATAATAGGCAGTTACAGTACCATCAGCCTTGAAAGTGTCTCCTACAGTATAAGTTGTTGTATATCCAGTCCAGGCAATAGAAGTCAATGTAGGAGCAACATATTCTTTAACTTCAACATTCTTTATTTCCCAAGTTGATGCACCTGAACTTGTGCTGACGTATTTGAAAGCGAACTGAAGAGTTTTCCCTGTATAAGCAGAAACATCTACAGTATTATTAACAAAAGTCCAATCACTTCCTGAGCCGTAATTTGAGAACGACAATTGTGTCCAGTCTCCTCCTTTCTCCCTTGCCCAAAGAGTAAGATTCTCATTTGAGCCGTAGCGGGCTACATTCATAAATGACAGGACAGGATTTTCTGCTGAAGACATATCAACCACAGGAGAAATAAGCCAGCTTTCTGTAGCGTAATTTGTTCCACTGACATATGCAGAAGCCTTCATATAATTGCCTCCAGAATAAGTTGTATAATTCCAAACATATGTCAATGGCGAAGGCATAGTAAGATCCTCAATAGTGAAATCCCCTTGAGATTCCGCGAATGACTCAGTATATGGATATGTCACCATAGTTTCAGATTCTGCTTTAGCCTGAGTGACAACAATCACTTTACTAACCTTTGATTCTCCATCTTCAGAGGCAGCTTCAACTTTTATATATGCCTTTCTTTCTGATTCAGTGTCATTGTTTAGAACAGCGTAATGAATCGCTGTTTTATCATCATTAATAACTACAGAAATCCAGCTTTCCTCCTTAATAGTGCAAGATTCATCCTGATAAACGGCTACAGCAGTAGAAGAAAGATCAACATTTTTCCAAGATACAGAAATATTGCCATCAGCCGAATCAGCCTTAAGAGCCAATGTTCCTTGAACAGTAATTTCTGCTGCCTTGGCAACCTTTGCAGTATAGAGTTTCAAATCAATAGGCTGCGAAGTTTGATCAGAAAGGTACATAGCAAAGCGAGGGTCCTGCACATTATACCCAATATAACGAGTATTGGTCCCTGAAGTACTACCTATATTATAGGTACCATCCTCTTTCTTTGTAATAGAATAATTTGTTGGAGTTGAACTATTCAATGTTAGGCTGGTAGAACTTGTCCAGTTCAGATATGAATTTTCAGATACGGATTTAATGCTATATGTGTCTGATTCTGAATTCCACTTTAATTCCCAGGCAGCCTCCTCAGCTACAGAATAAGAACCATCCGTATTCGCAGTTTCCGGCAATGTAGCGACACCTCTATACTTATTGGAAGCAGTTCCAACAGTCATAATGTTTTTTCCGTATGCAATAACATATTCACCATCAGGAACAAGTTGAGTTACAGGAGCTTTTCCAGCATAATTTCCTTCACCTATGGTAAGATTAATCACTGCAATCTGTCCCTGAGGGAAAACCAAATCCTTCGTCAGAGTAACCTCCTTTGAGAATGTGTAGTTTTCAGTCTCACCAGAGAAAGTAATGGTTGACTCTGAAGCGACAGTGCTTGGATTAACCACAAGCCATACGCTATTATCCAAGCCATCGGTACCTCCGAATGCAGGATAATCCTCTGAATATTTTGCAGTAACTGATTTATTATCCACATTCCATTTAGAAATACTTGCTGTAGAAAGATCTACGGCAGCCCTACCGGTAAGGGTTACAGGAGCATTGAAAGTGAACGAAGTAACCTTCTCGCCATTAAGAGCTTCTACACCCTTTAGATTAACTTTTACAACAGAAAAAATGCGTTTAAAATACAGGTTTTCAATGTTAACTGTTCCGTTTTCAGCAAGATAATCACAAGGCTTTGCCACCAACACATCGCAAGCCTCATCAATAGTCAGATTGCTTGGATTTTGAATCTCCGACAGATTGATTCCTACGGTACCATCTGTATATCCTTTTGCAAAAGCACCGGCAGGACTGAAAGAAAGAAACGAACCTTCGGTCAGACTGGTAGGCACTGTACCATCGAAAGAAGCAGTAGGACCATCAGCGGTTGTGTTCGATAATGTTGCTGTTGGAGCAGATGTCGATGAGGTAATGTCTCCGACAAAGAGAGCCAACTCATCTCCATTACTCCATTTTGGAGTATATGTTCCATCCTGTTCATTCTCAATAAAAGACTTTACCGGGGCATTCTCAGCAGTCTTCACAATGAAATGCAGCTCCTGAAGCTGATCACCGGCCGGAGCCTCAGGTTCTTTTGTACAGGACATCACGGCAGCTAATGACGCAACTGCCAGCATATTAACTTTCAATAGATTTCTCATGGTCCAGCAATTTTTAAAAATCATAAGTATAATCCTCTTTTTCCTCAAGGAGGCTCCCGGCCTCATTGGCTTCACCAAAACCACTGCCCGTTAACAGGGTTGCCTCTTTCGTTGCAAGATACACCATCTCACAATGCGGAGCCTCATAGCTCCCTTTTACAAAAGAAATGTCTTGTTGTTTCATTGCTTTATGATTTAATTATTTGTGAATGTTGATTTTCCCAAAAACGGCAGGTCGTACCGGGCACAAAAAAATCCCACCGCTTCCGGAACGGATGCGGCAGGAATGCATCAGGGTTTTCACCCTCTATTTCACTTAATACACTATCGTTTGACGGACAGACTACAGAATAACAAATCCCCCCCCATCTATGGAGGAAGGCGGATCTCCTTACTGAAATTTTTTCTGTCGAATTTTCCATTGCCTTGAAATGACCCGCAAATGTAGCACTTCGTCTGTCAATAAGCAAACTTTTAGTTCACAATTTCCTGGTTTTAACCATTTTTTAAGAATTTTGACAGCGAAAGCCCCCAATTGCCCTTCGGCATCATATCAGTCATCTACCACGACACAGATTCCCGGTCAAAGCCGGGAATGACAGAAGAATTCTATCTGCTGTGCAAATTGATTCGTCTTGCTCCTGGCAGCCGACGTGGGAACGAAAGGGAAACCTACTGCAAAAGTCCTCAGAAATAATTTTCGTGACAATCACCGAGCGGCCGATATGCCTTGGAGGCCATTGTGTTGCTGATTGCCCCGCTCGGCGGCATCAATTTGATATGAACCGAGCGGAAGCTTATAAACTATTCAACTGATTTTCAGCAATTTAACAGAAAACATTCCGCGCAGTGTTTGTCTCGGGAAACATATTTTCCCAAATAAGTCCATTTGCAATTTACATTCTACACTTTTCACCATAAACTGAAGAATGACCTACCCAAGGATTTCCGTTGTGACAGCGTCAGGGTATGGGCCGCGGACGGGAGGTGCCGCCGCGAAGCGGTGGAGGGATAGCACCGCAGGTGCGTACCGGCAGCGGTCCATACCCTGACGCCGGACTGCTATGGAATTTCTGGTTTGAACCCACGAGGAGCATTCCCTGATGCTGCGCTTCTGAGGTATCAGGAAGAAAACACATCCCTGCAAAGATTCCCGGTCGAGCCGGGAATGACCGAAGAGCCGGACCGGGAATGACTGAAAGAAGATGCCGGGACTGACCGGAGGAGAAGGGCAGAAATGAGTATAGAGAAACTGGAAATGATTAAAGAAGTCCGTAAAAACATAAAGAAAAAGAAAAAACATAAAAAAAGAGAAAAACTTTTATCGAAAAAAGAAAAATCTGCACCCGGGAAGACTCTGCTGTCAAGTTTTAGAAAAATTTGTATATAGTTTTGTGGTTCATTTTAAATCCAAATACTATGAATAGTAATCTTGAACAACTTTATGAAGCCGGTAAACGGCGTGAGGGCTTTGTGGATATGATGCGGGATAGCGGCTTCAAGGCGGTCCTTGTGGACAGGAACAACAAGAATCTTCTGATTCGGATGCTGAATTGCATATTGCCACAGGAAACCCACATCACTGACATCCTGAGTTACCACGACAGGGAGCAGAGCGTTGACTATGTGGGAGCAAAGAAGACTTTCCTTGATTTGGTTTGCGTGGGGGACACGGGAGACACCTTTAATGTTGAGGTCCAGCAGGAGGTGGATGACAGTTTCTTTCAGCGATGTGTCTATTATGGCTGCGGTCTCTATCACGAGGAACTATTGGAGGGCGATTACTATAGTATTCTCAAGCCGGTCTATGTCATAGCCTTTCTTGGCGAGAACTTCAGGCACGAGAATGACAGCCTTTGGGACAGGGACAACATCATCGCGAGGTATCGGATGATAGAAGAGCGCACCGGGGAGTTTGCGC
>JBJEJS010000421.1:0-6972 GCA_051878235.1 Candidatus Cryptobacteroides sp. | reverse complement strand
AGCGCATCATAGTCTTGGCATTCATAGTCGCCACTATGCCGGAGGAGCGTCCGCATTTGGCCTCGATATTCCCGTTGTTCACACAATTCTCGACCATTGTCACGGCAGTTCCCGAGCCTGTGCAGAATCCCGCGATTCCGCCGGCCATAACTCCAGAGGCCGTGCTTGCGGTGTTTGCCCCCGATGAGGCCTTGACAGGCGCATTGTTCACGAGCGAGTTCAGGCTCACAGCCTTGTCGGTGCTGCAGGCATATCCCACAAACACACCGCAGGAGAAGCGTTTGGAATCAGACTCGGTCCCCCTTATCTCCAAAGGGACATTGTTCACGCAGTTTTCGACAGTCGCCCCGTTGCAGGCCGACCCGACGAGGATTGCGGCATCCGCCTGGGCTGCCGCAAAGACCCTTGCTACACTTTCATCCCCCTCCCTGCCGAGCACAAGATTCTTGACGGTGCCGCCGTCAAGCACACCGAAGATGCCGTAAGTGGATTCCGCAGCCACCTTCTTGTCCAGAGTGATGTTGCTGATGCAGTGCCCCTGACCGTTGAACACGCCCTTGAAAGAGGGCCCTTCATAGGTCATCGAGGTATTGGAGTTGCTGATTTTCACGGGCATTCCCACAGGAACGAGCTCACAGCCCTTCAGGTCTATGTCGTCAAGAAGGATGACCTCCCCCGCCTCATTGCAGAAGCGTTCCAAAGGAAGGGAGGAGTTGACGGCCTCGGCGAAAGAGAGAAAGTCCGCAGCGGTGGCGATGCCATTTTGCCTTATGCCCTCCTGTTTGACGGTCACTGTTCTGGATGCCGCCCCTTGCGGACTGAAGACCAGGTTTGCGCTGCGGGACTGTGCGGACTCATTGGGCTCCGCCTCCAGTCTGAGATACTCTCCGAGCACCGCCTTGGTGTCCGCCCTTCTTATCCAGTCAGCCTGTATGTCCAAAGAGTAGGAAGTGTTGCGTTCCACCTTGAAGACAAGAGGACCGCCTGCGGCATCAAGCGATGTGCTGCCTTCAACGGTGAATGCAACCGGCTCCGCATCCTGGCCCACAGCCAGCACGGCAGAGGAGCCTCCCGCATTGAACATCACTTTGGCGGTACGGGCCGCAGCAGCGGAGCCCTCCGCGCCGACATTCTCATCCACGCTTATCCTGACGGTGCTGCCGCCGTTTCCTGAGGAAGGGTCAACCGTCACCCAGGAAGCGTCACAGACTGCCTCCCAAGAACGGTTGGCGCTCAATTCCAGTTGCTGTTCCCCTGAAGGGGATGATTCAAATTGAAGTTCGCTCCTGTCGATGGACAGAATGTCCTGCTGAATATTGCTGCAAGAGACAGACATCAGCAAGGCCGCAAATATTAACAACTTATACATAAGACCGCTTTTTCGTAAAATAGCCGACGGGAATGCGGAGATTCCCTATTTCCTGATCCTGCAGATGGCGGAACTTACTCCCGAGACCCTGACCGTGCTCCTTTCCCCGCAACTGACGACAGAAACCGCTGACGGGTCTCCGTAAATCACTTCCGGGACACCGTCAAGTTCTATGACAGCTTCCGCCGCCTCCTCACGAGGATTCAGCACCACCGCATACCTCTCACCGCAAGATGAGCGTTCATATATGACAGGATATGGCTTCTCAGGGTCGGTCAACATCCTCCAGTCCCCCGTGTTGCCCAAGGCAGGTATATTCTTCCTGAGTTCAAGCAGACCCTTTGTCCAGTTATACAGGGATGACGGGTCCTCCTTCTGGGATGCCACGCAAGGCCTTTCCGGAGACGGGTCCAGAGGAAGGTACAGTTTCTCGGGGGCGCAGTCGGAAAATCCAGCATTAGGTCCCGAAGACCATTGCATCGGTGTCCTCTGCGCGGACCTGTCACGGCTACCCTCGACCTGCGGGGCTCCGTCCTGGGAGCGCATCCCTATTTCCTCGCCATAATAGACAATCGGGACCCAGGGCATTGTGAGGAAGAAGGTCATCATTGTCTTCAACTCGCGGGAATCGGACCTCTGGTTGCGGTTCATACGCCAGGTGTCGTGGCTTGATGTGGGCATACAAGGAAACCCGTGCCCCTTCGTCACCTCGTACATCTGCGCGAAAGGGACAGCAAAAGTGTCGAAGCGTCCCTTGCCTGAACGGTCAAACCAGCAGTCCTTAGGGCGATAGTTCCCGTCAGCGTCGGGATTGCGGTGGGTGTTGTGAACAAGGTCCCTGTACATTGTCTTGCCGCACCCGTTGTGGCGGATGATGTCTATGTCAAAGCCGCAAGAGACGGATTCCACAGGGCTTGACCATTCCGACAGGAAGATCCTGTCAGGATAGCGCTCCCTCTGCCAGGAGAAGATTTCATTCCAAAGCCGCCTTACGCCGTTGAACTCCACATCGTCCCCCTTGACGAGAGACCAGGCGAGGTCGCACCTGAAACCGTCAACCCCTTTGTCAAACCAGAACGCGATTATCCTTTTCAGTTCCTCGCGGACAGCCGTCGGCCCCGGGGCATCGTATGCCTGTTCCCAACTGTGTGAGGGGTCGGGATTAAGATAGCCATAGTTGAGCGCGGGCTGGACATCGTAATAATTCATCAGATAGTAGCCGTCACGGGGATAGCCGTTGTCAACCCATCCTCCCCTGTCAGGCTTAGGCGGCTCATTCTCTTTTCCGTCCGTCCAGATATAGTAATCCGCATAGTGCGAATCTGGACCGTCGTTTGCCGAGGAGATGAACCAGGGATGCTTGTCGGATGTGTGCCCTGCCACAAGGTCCAGACAGACGCGGATTCCTTTCGAATGGGCTTCCCTGACAAGTCCGACCAGGTCGGAATTGGTCCCGAAACGGGGGTCGATGCTGTAGAAATCCGTGATGTCATAGCCTCCGTCCTCGAATGCGCTGCGGAACAGGGGGCTTATCCAGATGGTGTTGAACCCTGTCTCGCGGATATAGTCAAGACGGCTTCTGATTCCCTCAAGGTCTCCGTAACCGTCGCCGTCGCTGTCCTGGAATGATGAAGGGTATATGTGATATATGGAAGCGGTATCAAGCCATAAGGGATAATCGCCTCCGTCTTTCGACGGATATATCCTTGCCGCCCAACCGCCGCCTGAGGCCATCCTGACGGTGACCCGTCTGTCCTTCGGAAGGGGAACGACCTCCCTCGCATAGTCCGAAGCCGCCTTTGAGGCGTTCACCCCGTCACGGAAAACCTCCATCCTGTAATCCCCCTCAGGGATGAAAGACAGGTCCAGCGTCAAGTCGCGCCCGTCCCATCCGGTCAGGGCCCCCACATACCATTCATCTCCCTTGCGGCGGGCCACGGCCGCATATTCCCCGACCTTGCCGTCAATGGCTGCCGTGCAGTCCCACACCGTAGGAACGGAAGATATGAACTGCGCGCATTCCTTTTCCGCCATATAGGCTGAAGGTGTGTCGCAGAGCATATTCAGAGGAGACTCAAAAATCACATACTCGGCAAGCTGGCGGCATCTTGTCCCCTGGCTCATAGGCTCGGAATAGACCGCCCTCCAATTCTTTCTCGATGCGTTGCGCATCGCCCCCTGGGTGTAGTCCAACGGACCTGCGACCATCCTGATGAAAGGCATCGTGACATCGTATGTGACCATATCGACATTGTCACGGGACTTGAGCATCTCAAGGCCGAACACGCCTTCAAAATTGACCACATTCGGCCAGGTGCGGTTCAGTCCTGCGGGTTTGAATGTCCCGTGATAATCCAGTATCAGTCCGTATTTCGCGGCGGTCTCCGCCGTACTGCTTTGGAAGCGGACCATCTTCTGGTCGTCCCTCTCCATAAAATCCACCTTGAAGCCCTTGATCCCCATTTCGGAATAATGGCGGCAGATTCCCTCGACATCACGGCTGAATGAGGTGTAGCCTGCCCACAGGATGATGCCGACATTGCGCTGCGAGGCATAATCCACCAGTTCTTTCAGATGTATCTCAGGCACGACCTGCATCAGGTCCCTCTGCCCGGGGACAGACCATCCCTCGTCAAGAATCACATATTCAATCCCATTGCGGGAAGCGAAGTCGATATAATATCTGTAGGTGTCATCATTGACCCCCGTCTCGAAATCGACTCCCTTCAGATTCCAGGCATTCCACCATTCCCACGCCACCTTTCCCGGGCGCACCCACGAGAAATCACCCGACGGGGCTGATGCGAGGCAATAGACAAGGTCATTGTCAAGCATCTCGGCATCATTGCGGCTGACTGCGGCTATCCTCCACGGGAAACGGACACCGTAACCCTCGGCATAGGAGGCGATGTAATCCTCACGGCTGTCCACAAGTTCGTGGTGTCCCCTCTTCCCTCCTATGTGCACATCTTTGGGCACCGCCGCAAAAACGCCCTTCAGGGCATCCCGGGAATCGCCTTTCGTGATGAACATCCCCGGATAGTCAAGCAGGTCGGATTCCGTGATGCAGACCTTGCGCCCTCCCGCGGCATCCGCCATCAAAGGCAGGAAGGCAATCCTTTCAGGGTCGAACTCCGCCACTGACGGGCAGCAATAGGTGTTTTCAAAATTGTTGACCATCTGCTCCACGATGTCGCCTTTGGTGTAGGAATACGCCACCCACAGAGGCCTGTCCGCTCCAAGGTTGAACTCAGCCTTCTCGGAGAGGATTTCAAGAGGTCCTCTCGTGGCGGAGACAAAACGATAGGCCGCTCCGCTGTCGTATGCCCTGAACTCGACGGAATAGGTCCTGAAGTCAAGCACAAGCACATTGCAGTTGTCCCTGACTTCCGATTTCTTGTACACATCCGCCGCGATTGTCCTGTCCACCCTCGAGCGCACCGCCTTGCGCAGCCTGCATCCCCGTCCCCAGACCGTGCCGTCGGAAAGGGTCATAGAAATGCCTGAATCCGAGATGACGGTCTCAGAAGCGGAAAGGACGCGGTAGGTGATTGAGTCCGAGACGGACACGCGGATTTCGAGCTGTCCGTCGGGAGACGCGACGCTGAATATTCTCTCGGCGGCGCCCGTCCGTATTACGCACAGGAGCGCGGCCAGCAGGATAAGTCTGTATTTCATTTGTTCAAGATTCTTTCTGGTGGTTCTTCTTTCCGAAGATACGGTCTATCACAAGGGTTATCGCCCCGTCTCCGCTGACATTGCACGCAGGTCCGTAGCCGTCAAGGGCAAGGTAAATCGTCATCATCAGCGCGCACTGTTCAGGAGTGAACCCAAGGATGGATTCGAGCAGCCCGACAGATGCCATAAGCACACCTCCCATCACTCCCGGGGCCGCCACAGACGAGATGCCCTGAAGCAGGATGAAATTGGCGAACAGCGCGAAATCCACCTCCATTCCTCCGAGTATCATCACGGCAAGCGATGTCGTGGCGAGTTTTATGGTGGAGCCGCACATATGGACGGTAGAGCAGAGAGGCACGGTGAAATCGGCAATCTCCTTGCTCGCCCCGTTCTTCATCGCGCATTCGAGGGTGACAGGAATCACCGCCGAACTGGAACAGAGGGAAAATCCTGTGAAATATGCGGGCAGAATGTTCCAAAGGCACCTGAACGGATTCTTGCGGGCAATGGCGCAGGCAATCAGATATTGCAGGATGAGGTAGCATATCGAGATTCCGACACCCGTCGCGATGACCTTCACTCCTGCCCCCATCACCGCCAGGAGTTTTCCTGACGCGCTCATCTCGCACATCATCGTGAAGATATAGAACGGAAGGAAAGGGATTATGCCTTTGTTGATGGTCAGTTTGACTATCTCCCCGAACTCGTCAAACCCTTTCTTGAGGGCGGCTGACCCCGTCGCGATGATGCCCACTCCCACAATGATTGAAAGCAGGAGGGCCGTCAGGATGTCGCAGACCGGAGGTATCTTGATGTTGAAATACGGCTCGAAGACCTTGCCCGCCTCGGCTGCGCTCTCGGATATATCCCCCGCCGCTATGTAATGCGGAAGAAGCGAGGACGCGCATCCGTATGCGAAAAAGCCCGCCCCCACTGTGGATATGTATGAAATGGCAAGCACTGCCACAAGCATCTTCCCCGCCCCCTTGCCGAGATTCGCCACAGAAGGGGTGACAAGCCCGAGCACGAGCAGAGGCACGATGAATTTCAGGATCTGGGCAAAAAGGACATTGAATGTCTTCAGTATGCGCACGAGCACATCGGGCGACACCAGTCCCAAAAGCGAGCCTGCTGCTATGGCTATGAGGACCTTAGGGAACAGTCCGAGTTTGATTTTCTTCGTCCTACGGGACGGTCGGGAGGTTGCTGCCATAGTCAGATTCAGAATTTGAACACGCAGGTTATCGGATAATGGTCGGATATGTATTTGACCCCGTAGCCGTCCGAGTCGATGACATCGAACTTAACGGCCCTTGCATTGCGGAAGAAGATGTGGTCCAGGCGTCCCGGATTCTTCCCCTCATACTCAAAGCCGTTGAAAGTGGGTCTCGTGCAGGTCTGAGGGGCCGCCTCAACCGCACTGTACATCCATTCATAATACGGGTCGAGATAATATCCGTTGGACTTCTCCCTCTGGATGTTCATATCCCCCGACAGAAAGACCACAGCATCCTCTCCCGCAATCCTCCTCATCATCTCCACATTGAGTTTCACTCCTTCCTGCTTGGCGGTCTTGCTCTTGTGGTCAAGGTGGGTGTCAAAATACCAGAACTCCCTGTCCGTCGCCTTGTCCCGCAACTTCACATATACGGTATGCCTCACATGGCTCGCGTCCCAACTCTTCGACACCTTCTCAGGAGTGGGGCTCAGCCAGAAACGCCCGCTGTCGAGAAGTTCGAAACGGTCCTTTTTCCACATTATCATCTGGTTGCGTCCGTGCTTGTCGGGCTCCCCGTCCCTGTAGCGCAGGAAATAATCGTATTCCTGGAGGTTGTCAATCAGATATTCACTTATCCCGTTCATAGTCTCCTGAAATCCTACCACATCGGGACTCACATCACGGAACATCCTGATGTTCGCCT
>JBJEJS010000420.1:0-6977 GCA_051878235.1 Candidatus Cryptobacteroides sp. | reverse complement strand
GGAGTCCAGTTCCCTGTTCAGCCAGTTCTCGTGGTTCAGTTTTGACAGACGGCGGCGGATGATGCCCACACAGGCATTGTAAACGCTCCTGTAAAGATAGGCACGGACATTCCCGCAACCCGTGTCGGCCACAAGATTCTCCCTGTTGTTCCACAGGCGCAGAAAGACATCGTGAACTATGTCCTCTGCACTTTCACGGGAAACCATCAGAGTGGCATAGTTCACGAGAGCGGCGTAATGGGCCGTGTAAACCTCATCAAAAGCACTCCTGTCGGAGTGCCTCAATCTGAATATAAGTTCGTCGAGGGACATCTACATCCTCTCCGGAAGAGTGATGCCGAGAATGGACATCGCCTTGGTCAGGACCTTGGCGATGCTCCCGATAAGGATGAGCCTGTACCTGAGGACAGCCTCATTCTCCTCACGGAGCACAGGTGTGTCGTGGTAATACTGGTTGAACTCCTTTGCAAGGTCGTAGGCATAATTTGCGACAAGCGCAGGTGAGAATGCCTCTCCCGCTTCGGCAATCTTGGACGGGAACATATTCAGCATCTTGATGATGCGGATCTCCTTTGCAGACAGGGCCACAGAGAGGTCAAGCGAATCCGTCCCGAAGGATATACCCCTTTCGGAGGCCTTGCGGAGGATGGATTTGATTCTCGCGTGGGTGTACTGGATGAAAGGGCCCGTGTTGCCGTTGAAGTCGATGGACTCCTTAGGGTCGAAGAGCATTGTCTTCTTGGGATCGACCTTGAGGATGAAATATTTCAGGGCACCGAGGCCTATCATCCTGAAAAGTTCCTCCTGCTCACTGTCTGACATATTCTCGATTTTGCCGAGTTCCATCGAAGTCTCCTTCGCGGTCCTGCACATATCCTCAATCAGGTCGTCAGCGTCCACCACCGTGCCCTCACGGGATTTCATCTTGCCCTCAGGAAGTTCCACCATACCGTAGGACAGATGGTAGATGTTGTCCGCCCAGCCGAAGCCGAGTTTCCCGAGTATGAGTTTCAGCACCTGGAAATGGTAGTTCTGCTCGTTCCCGACCACATATATGTGCTCGTCAAGGCTGTACTCGTTGAAACGTTGTTCTGCCGTGCCGAGGTCCTGGGTCATATAGACCGATGTCCCGTCGCCCCTGAGCAGGAGTTTCCTGTCAAGGCCGTCAGAAGTGAGGTCGCACCAGACGGAGCCGTCAGCCTCCTTCTCGAAGATTCCCATTTCGAGCCCCTTCTGGACAAGCGCCTTGCCTGACAGATAGGTCTGCGACTCGTAGTATGTCCTGTCGAAACTGATTCCGAGGTCACTGTAAGTCTTGGCAAAGCCCTCATAGACCCATCCGTTCATTGTCTTCCATAGTTCAACGACCTCAGGGTCACCCTGCTCCCATTTGAAGAGCATTTCCTGGGCGGCCTTGAGCGACGGGGCGTTCTTCTTTGCCTCGTCCTCGGACATTCCTGAAGACATCAGGTCAGCGACTTCCTTCTTGTAAAGGCCGTTGAAGGCCACATAATAGTCCCCGACAAGATGGTCACCCTTCTTTCCGGAGGACTGAGGGGTCTCCCCGCCGCCGAGGACTTTCCAGGCATACATTGATTTGCAGATGTGTATTCCCCTGTCGTTCACAAGATTCACCTTCATCACCCTGTGGCCGTTGGTCTCAAGGAGTTTCGAGACTGACCATCCGAGAAGGTTGTTGCGGATATGTCCCAGGTGAAGCGGCTTGTTGGTGTTCGGTGAGGAATATTCCACCATTATGGTCTTTCCCGTGGCGGGCAACTGTCCGAAGTCCTCCGCCTGCGCAATCGCCTTGAAGAGGGAATGCCAGTAAACCTCCGAGAAGGAGATGTTCAGAAAGCCCTTCACCACATTGTAGGAGGCTATTTCCGGGCAGTTCTCCTTCAGGTGGTCACCGATGGCCTTACCCGTCATCTCCGGGGATGATTTTGATGTCTTGAGCAGAGGGAACACCACAAGGGTGTAGTCCCCTTCGAATTCCTTTCTGGTGACCTGCACCTGGAGCAGGGAGGCAGGGACCTCAGCCCCATACAGACTTTTTACGGCCTCTGCGGCCTTTTCTATGATAAACTGTTCTGGAGTCATCGCGTTGAATTTTCGCAAGTGAATTGTTTTTTAGCCGTTACCCGAGATAACTCTTGAGGAGTTTGCTCCTGGAGTTGTTCTTCAGTTTGCGGATTGCCTTTTCCTTGATCTGGCGCACACGCTCGCGGGTAAGCCCGAAACGCTCGCCGATTTCCTCAAGGGTCATCTCCTGGCAGCCGATGCCGAAGAATGACTTGATGATTTCCCTCTCGCGCGGGGCAAGGGTGGAAAGCGCCCTCTCGATTTCCTTGTTGAGGGACTCGTTGACAAGCCCCCTGTCCGCATTAGGAGAGTCATTGTTGACAAGCACATCCAGAAGGCTGTTGTCCTCACCCTCCACAAACGGGGCATCCACGCTGACGTGGCGGCCTGAAACCCTCAAGGTGTCCGCAATCTTGTCCTTAGGGACATCTATCATCTCTGACAATTCGTCAGTCGAAGGCATCCTCTCGTACTGCTGTTCAAATTTCGAAAGGGCCTTGTTGATCTTGTTGAGTGAGCCGACCTGGTTGAGAGGCAGGCGCACAATCCTCGACTGCTCGGCAAGAGCCTGGAGAATTGACTGGCGGATCCACCAGACTGCGTAGGAGATGAATTTGAATCCCCTTGTCTCGTCGAATTTCTCCGCAGCCTTGATCAGTCCGAGATTGCCCTCATTGATAAGGTCTGGCAGGCTAAGTCCTTGGTTCTGGTACTGTTTCGCCACAGAGACCACGAAGCGGAGGTTTGCCCTCGTGAGTTTTTCAAGCGCAGCCTGGTCCCCTTTGCGGATTCTCTGGGCGAGTTCCACCTCGTCCTCAACCGTGATAAGTTCCTCACGCCCGATTTCCTGAAGATATTTGTCGAGGGACGCGCTCTCGCGGTTGGTGATTGATTTTGTGATTTTAAGTTGTCTCATATATTTATATTTCCTTCTTTTCCAACATATGCCATATATACCTTATATATTTTATATATACTTAATATATAATATATTGTATATTTTGACGGGCAAAAAACGGCGGAGCCGCCGCCCGTCGGGACAACAACTCCGCCTCGGTAAGAACCGGCCGGAAGACTATAATCCGAAACCGAAATATGATGAGCGTCCTGCCGGTGTGACTCCCTCGATAAATACTGCCCTCTTGGACTTCTTTATCACATTCATCACATCCTGCGGTGTTGCGACAGGCTGGTCATTGACATACTGGATGACAAAACCATCCTCAACTCCGGCATCCATAATCTTGCCTGAACCGATGGAGTATATCTCCACTCCCCTCTTCAGACCGAGTTGCTGCAAGGTCTCTTTGGAAGCCTGGCGGATCTTCGCCCCATAAAAAGCCATCGCGCCGTCCTTGTCGACTGTCCCGGTCTCCTGGGCGGTTCCCTTGAACTCGACATCGAGATTCAGGGTCTTGCCGTTCCTTATGACAGTAACGACAGCCTTGTCTCCCGGACGGTATGTGCTGACCTTTTCCTGAACGGAGGCCGCATTGGTGATTTTAGTGGAATCGATGGCAACAAGGACATCCTTCTCCTTGATGCCGGCATTGTCCGCCGCACTTCCTTTCAAAACCTCAGTAATATATACGCCGTTTAATGAAGAAAGTTTCAATTCGTCGGCAATTTTCTGATTCATATCTGTCATAGTGATGCCGAGAAGGGCGCGTTTCACGCTTCCGAAATCAATGAGGTCGTCCACAATCTTCTTAACCATATTGACAGGGATTGCGAATGAATAACCTGCGTATGAGCCTGTCTGAGAGAATATTGCGGTGTTCACTCCTACAAGGTGTCCGGACTTGTCAACAAGCGCTCCTCCCGAGTTGCCCGGATTGACGGCGGCATCGGTCTGGATGAAAGACTCGATTTTCATCTCGCCCGGATTCTGAGGAGGCATCGAGCGTCCCTTTGCGCTGACGATTCCGGCTGTGATTGTGGAACGGAGTCCGTAAGGGCTGCCGATCGCAAGCACCCACTCGCCGAGGCGGAGTTTGTCGGAATCCCCGAAAGGTATTGTAGGAAGTCCCTGCGCGTCAATCTTTATGAGGCCCACATCAGTAGTGGGGTCAGTCCCGATGATGGTGGCATCGTAAGTCTGGTTGTTGTTGAGGGTCACTGAAATCTTTGTCGCGCCCTCAATGACGTGGTTGTTGGTGACGATATATCCGTCCTGCCTGATTATCACTCCCGAGCCGCTTGAGCGCCTTTCCCTCGACTGCGGAAGACCGTCGCCGAAGAAGAAGTCGAACAATGAGTTCGGAGCCGTCCTGACAGACTGGGTGGCTGTCACCTCGACATATACGACGGCATCAACTGCGGATTCAGCCGCAAAAGTGAAGTCAGGGTAGTCCTCCAATGACAAATTGACAGTCCTGAACTGGCTGCCGTCAGGTGAGATGACCGTCTGGGTGACTTCGTGCTTCCCTTTGCCGCCGGCCTCAACCACAACCCACGCCGTAAGCCCTCCTGCGAGAACGGCGATGAGCACTGTTAACAAATTTCTTTTCATATATCTCTTATTTTTAATACTTTTCGATGACCGGGGGCTCAAAAAATCAAATTATATGCCAAATATCACAAATATATTCCTATATTTGCTTGTTGAAGCCGGTCTTGGGAAAAGACCATATTATTGAAATAAATATTTATAAATATGAAATTCATCATTTCCAGTTCAGAACTGCTTCGCGGAATCCTTTCCGTTTCAAAGGCGATTCCGGCAAAGTCGGCGCTGCCGATTCTTGAGAACTTCCTTTTTGACTTGAAAGGCAACACTTTACAGATTACGGCCTCCGACACGGAACTGACTTTAAGGACGGTCATCGAGGTCGAGAGGACGGACGAGGACGGACAGATTGCCGTTCCTGCGAGCCACATCACCAACCTGCTGAAGGAACTTCCGGACCAGCCTCTGACAATCCAGACGAAAGACTCCGCCACCTTCGAGTGCAGCTGGGCTTCAGGAGCGTCCACCCTGCCCTATTTCCCTGCTGAGGACTATCCTGAGATCACAATGGCGGACGAGACTGCCGTGACAGTGGATTTCCCTGCACAAAGCCTTGTGGACGGTATTTCAAGCACGATTTACGCCACTGCCGATGATGAGATCAGGCCTGTGATGAACGGTATCCTGTTCGACATCGACACGGAGTCCACCACCCTCGTCGCATCCGACTCACACAAACTCATCTGCTATACGGCAGGCGATGTGAAGTCCGCAGAGAAGGCTTCATTCATCCTGCACAAGAAGCCGGCAGCCGTCCTCAAGGCCATCATCGGCAAGAACACCGAAAGCGTCAACATCGCATTCGACTCCAAGAACGCCGTCTTCAAATTCGAGAACACCGTTGTGGTGTGCCGTCTGGTAGTGGGCAAATACCCGAAATACAGGGAAGTCATCCCGCAGAACAACTCGAATGTGCTCAAGATGGAGAGGGCACAACTCCTCAACACGGTGCGCCGCGTGTCCGTCTGCGCCAACAAGGCGTCAAACCACATCAAACTGGACCTCAAGCCAGGCTCGCTCGAAGTATCCGCACAGGACCTCGGCTTCCAGATTGCCGCCTACGAGAAATTGGGATGCCAGTATGACGGGGAGGAACTGACAATCGGATTCAAATCGACCTTCCTGATTGATATGCTTAACAATATGACCTGCAACGAACTTGTCATCAAGTTCGCCGACAGCAGGCGCGCAGCCCTTATCGTCCCTGCGGAAAACGAGGAGGAAAGCGGAAAACTCTGCGGCATTCTGATGCCTATAATGATCTGACGCTTATGAATCTTAATCTTGAACGCCCCCTGCTCTTTTTCGACATAGAGAGCACGGGGCTTAATATTGCCTCTGACAGCATCATAGAACTCAGTTTCGTCAAAATTCTCCCTGGCAACGAGGAAAGGATAAAGACCTGGAGGGTCAGGCCGTGGGATTATGCCGGAAAATGCCAGCGCCCGATCAACCCGAGCGCGATGGCCGTGCACGGAATCACCAATGAAGAACTTGAGGGATGCCCGACTTTTTATGACATCATCGACGAGGTGACCCTGTGGCTCGAAGACAGCGACCTTGCCGGATTCAACTCCGCCAAGTTCGACCTGCCTATGCTCGCCGAGGAGATAGAAAGGGTGAGGAGTTTCACCGACAAGAAGCCGGGGATAAACCTGCACGAGAAAAAGATGGTGGATGTCCAGAACATCTACCACGCCCTTGAGCCGAGGAACCTGAAGGCTGCCTACAGGTTTTACTGCAATTCCGAACTGGAGAACGCCCACGCGGCCGAGGCTGACACGCTTGCCACTTACGAAGTGCTCAAGGCGCAGTTGGACAAATATCCCGAAACCCTGAAGAACGATGTCGGCTTCCTTTCAAGTTTCTCCGAAAGGCAGAAGAGCGTGGACTATGCGGGACGACTGGCATATAACGACAAAAAAGAGCCTGTCATCACCTTCGGGAAGCACAAGGGCAAAACGGCAAAGGAGGTTTACCTGCACGAGCCGTCATATTTCTCCTGGATAGAGCAGGGAGAGTTCACCCTCGACACCAAACGCCAGTTCGCCCTGCTGAGGCAGGAGTTCGACAAGGAAAGGAAGGCAGCCGCCTCAAAGCCATTGAGCGAGGAGGAGTTGAACGCTTCTCTGGGGATGCTGGCAGGCAAATGGTCAGGAAACGGCAGACTTTTCTGATGAACATTGCATTGAAGACATACTCAGGGATGGTCACCTCCAGACCTGACACGACTTGGGAACGGGAGAACAGGGACTGGTACATTCCTGATTTCATCACAGGGGTGTTATGGTCCCCTGTCCTTTTCACCCGCATCGGAAAGGCTGGAAAATGTGTCGGACGGAAATATGCCGACAGGTACATCGACGGGATGGGCTTCGGCCTC
>JBJEJS010000419.1:0-7021 GCA_051878235.1 Candidatus Cryptobacteroides sp. | reverse complement strand
CCCTCAGTTCCTCAAGGGATATGACACAGAGACCCTGAACCAGAATCTTGGGGGAGCGAATGTGATTCTTCTGCGCACGGCTGACGCATATCTTACCCTTGCGGAAAGTTATGCCCGCCTCGGAAATGCCGAGATGGGACGCAAACTCACAAACATCGTACGCACGAGGGCTAAACTTGCCGACCTTGATCCTTCACTTTCCGGAGATGAACTTGTCGATGCGATTCTGCTTGAGAGAAGACTGGAGTTCGCAGGAGAGGGTGCCTACCGTCTTTATGACCTCAGGCGCACAGGAAAATATGTCGGGACAATGCAGGCTTTCAACGATGAGAACGCGCAGTTGTCACTCGATGCCGCTACGGCGACATTCATCAACCCTCCTACAGGAAAGAAGACTGTCGCTATGTCAATCCCGTTCTTCAGTGTCACAAAGAACGCCCAGACGAAGCATCTGCTTCTTCCGATTCCTAACGATGAGCGCATAAACAACCCGAATCTCACACAAAATCCTGAGTGGAACTAACAACGAGAAAGAAGATGAAAAAGAAAATTACCATATTGATGTGTCTTGCCGCAGCATTTGCGGCTTGTGAAAAGGGTATTCCTGACAGTCTCTATGAAAATTCCGACACAATCCAGGACCAGCCCGACATCGTTATAACCGAGACTGTAGCAGATCCATATTCAGTCGTTCCTGCAGCTGAATGGGTTGAGATAGATTTCGACCAGACAGTTGCCGCTATGGGAGTGAGTGTCGCCAGCAGCACGACTCTCTCCGACCAACTCCCGTTGCATTATGTGAAGCCTGCCAGCCACATCAGGATGATGGTGGGCAATGTCACCGTGGAGCAGTTCCGCAAATTCGTGGAGGCGAATCCGGGCGTTGTCGAGATGCCTGACGAGCCGTTCTGGGGATGGACCGCTCCTGACGGAAGCAGCCGTGAGGATTTCCCTGTCGTGAAAGTGACCTGGAAGGAGGCTGATGCGTTTGCCCGCTGGATGGGAGGTCGTCTGCCTACCGAAGCCGAGTGGGAACTTGCGGCAAAGGCTGTCACCGCTTCTGAGAACAGGTGCCTGAACTACAGCAGCAACGGCACTTCCAACAAGGCCGCCTGGTTCTTCAACTCGAAGACCCCTACCTATGGACAGGGCGAGGTGAAACGCATTGTGAATGCAGCCGGTGAGGAAATCATCAGGGTGGGCCGTATGGCACACCGCTGCGGGGAGATGAAGGACGGCAAGACCTCACCTTACAACGCGCTCGGACTGACCGATATGTGCGGAAATGTGATGGAATGGTGCTCGGACTGGTATTCGGAGACATATTATGAAGACTGCCAGAAAGGTGTCGAGGCTTCGGATGCTCCGGTAACCCTTGTGGGTGAGGACGGCAACATCATTGATGTCGATAACGCTGTTGTTGTCGAGGCTCCGCAGGGACCGGCGGCCGGTTCTCTCAAAGTCCTTAGGGGAGGTTCCTGGGACAGGCCTGAATATGCAGTAAGAACCACTATGAGGCTTAAAATCCATCCGGGACTCCGTTCCGAGGAGATAGGTTTCCGTATTGTTCTTGATGTGGAGTGATTTGCTTATGCTGAAAATGTTTCTGATTAATCTTTTTGTGGCGGCCGCACTGCAGACCGGGATTCCCGGCTCTGCGGTGGAGCCTGTCCGTGTGGAGAAGACAATCAATACAGAGTGGACCTTCAACTATTTTCCTGAGGAGGAAATGGTTAAGGGTGTCTATGAGATGCCGGATTTCGACGACTCGAAGTGGAGCGCAATCGCAGTTCCGCACACCTGGCAGACCTACGAGACGACCCACGAACTCCATCCTTACATCCGGAATGCCGCAGCAGGGGACAATCCTTACTGGTGGAACGGTTGGGGATGGTACCGCAAGCACATAGTCATCGGGAAGGAGCACGAGGGGAAGCGTGTGCGCTTCGAGTTCGACGGGGTGCAGAAGTACTCCGAGATTTACCTGAACGGCAAACTTCTCGACACCCACAAGGGAGGCTTCACTAGTTTCTACGTCGATGCTACGGATGCCGTCCGTTTCGGACAGGACAATGTGCTTGTGGTTGCCGTGAACAACACTCTGAATGACAAGGACAGGATTCCTCCTATGAATGCAGGCAACTGGGTCGTTTACGGGGGAATCACGAGAGATGTCAGGATTGTTGTCACCGATCAGGTGAACATCCCTTTCCAGGGCTCCTACAAGCACGAAGGCGGCACCTTCATTGTCACGGAGAAGGCTTCGAAGAAGGAGGCTTCCCTGAATATGAAGACATATGTCGGAAATTACGGCCCTCAGAAGACAAAGGTGAGGCTCAGCACAACGATATATGACGCTGATGGCAGGGATGTGTACAATGCGGAGGAGACCCGCTCCGTGGAGAGCGGCGAGATTGCGATGTTCGAGCAGGTTGTGAAGAAATTCCAGAAGCCTCATCTGTGGTCTCCGGACTCGCCCTATCTCTACACCGCAGTCAGCGATGTGATTGTGGGAGGCAGGACAGTTGACCGCTACTTCACCGAATTCGGAATAAGGACCGTAAGTTGGGACTATGACATCCACCGCCTCATCCTTAACGGCGAGCCGGTCCATCTTCACGGAATCAACCGTCACGAGGAATATGTCTGGCTCGGACAGGCTTTCCCAAAATGGATAGCCCAAAGGGATATGGAGGATATGAAGTCCGGTCTTGACATCAACTATATGCGTACGGCACATTATCCGAATGATCCTTCCGTATATAGGTTTATGGACCATAACGGTATATGTATCAACGAGGAACTTCCCAACATAAAGAACCAGGACTTCAACACCAAGGTTCAGGAGCAGAATTGCCGTGAGATGATACGCAGGGACAGGAACCATCCTTGCATCGTCATCTGGAGTATGGGCAACGAGACCGACAAGGCTTGCGACTCCCGTTATGCCGATGAGGAGGACAAGAGCCGCATCATCACTGTGCGCCAGCCGTACAATGAGTCCTACAATCCTGAGTTCTGCCGTCACACCGACAAGGAGATGCCTGTGGAAAGTTATCTGAGGTGCACCATCAAAGGATGGTACGACACGGATGACCGCAATCTGACCCCGTCCGACGGACAATGGGCAGGGACTGACTACTGGCAGCACCAGGTCTCAAGGAACGGAAAGAGCCCTATCAGCGAGCACAACGGGACAGTGTGGCTGTATGCGGATCACGGTGCGGACAGGGAATACACGGACGCTCCTCTGAAACACGTGAATCCGAAAGGATGGGTTGACAGCTGGAGGACTCCGAAATATATCTATTATCTGTGGCAGGCGAACTTCTCAAGGAAGCCTATGGTCCACATCCAGCCTCATTTCTGGAGGCAGCGGTATGTCGGTACGAAGAAGATGATAACCGTGGATTCCAACTGCCGTCTTGTGGAACTGTATGTGAACGGGAAGAAGATCGCCCAGGCCAGGCCGGATGTTGGCAATGACTTCTGTGTGGAGTTCAAGGATGTCGAGGTCTGCCGTGGCGAGATCAAGGCAGTCGCAACGCATCAGGACGGCACCGTCGTGGAGGACAGGGTTGTTATGGCCGGGGAGCCTGCCGCCCTGACAATAGTCCCTTCGCACGACAGGATGTACGCCTCCCGCGACAATATCGTGGAGTTCAAGGTGGACATTGTCGATGCTGAGGGCAACCACGTCATCGGTGCGAACAACACACTTCATTTCCAGGTCGAGGGACCGGCCACTCTTGTCGGTCCGGATGTGTATGTCAGCGACCGGGACAAGCACGAGGAGTTTGAGGGCACAATGTACATAGATGTGCCGGTTACGAATCTTGTCCGTGCGACGGGGCAGACCGGAACCGTGACATTCAGCGTTAGTTCTTTGGGGTTGAAAAGCGCGAGTGTCACAATACCGGTCCTCCCTGCCGTACAGACGGAAGTGGAAGGAATCAGTGAGCCGGCCCTCAGCCTTGAGGGAAGGGAGCCTGTGGCAATCAACACCTCCGAGGCCAATTTCATCAAGGCTCCGGCTGAGATGAAGGATTTTGCCGGAGAGGTGACATTCCCGATTGCACGCCGCTCCGAGTTCAAGTCGCTGATGGATGCCTTCATCAGGGAGCAGAATCCAGGGCTGGACACGAAGTGTGTCGAGTATCCATATCTTCTGAGCCGTTTTGTCGCAATCCTTGAATCGACTGCGAACTACACTGACGAGAGGGGATATGTGGTCGCGGACGACTACAACTTCCTTGCGAACCAGTTCAACACTTCGCGTGCCATCACCAAGTGCATCGCTTCGCTCAAGGTGGACGACGAGTACAAGAAGAGTCTCTCGAAGTATTTCGCCAAGGCGATTGTGCGCGACGGCAATGACAGGAACTACATCTCCACCTGCGAGATTCTCTCCAATATTCCTGCGGGCGGCAAAGCTCTCAAGGCAGAACAGAAGAGTGACCTGAAGGAAATGGTCCTCTCCGTCTATCCGGATTATGCAAATCTTTCAAAAGACTCTTTCAAGAGGGCTTTGAAGTTCATCACTGCAATCAATCCGGGAGTGACCTACAAGAGCGTCAGGGACAAGAAGACCAAGGTGCGCACTGACTATTTCACAGTCTCAGCCGGAAGTGTCATCCTCATTCCTGATGCAGTTTCAGTGACCAAAGTGAAACCGATTGACAAGAAATTATGAGAAAGTTTTCCGTAATTCTCTGCCTGCTTTTCTGCTGCGCGGCCTTCGCCTCTGATTTCAGGGTGAAGGCAGGCGGGCGTGATGTGGAAGTGACTTCTTTCAGGGACATCCATTATGTGTCAGTTGAAGGCAACGGGAGGCTGAAGGTGAGGATTTCTGCCGACAAGCCTTTGGAATCCTGTGAGGTCAGCCCTGTCGGAAAGGGTGTGAAGACTCTCCTGAATGAAGGGGAGGCGTCTTTCACCCTTCCCGACAACGGCTGGTGGATGGCAAGACTTGACGGAGAGGAACGCCTTTTCATATTTTACGAGAAGAAGGAGAAACTGCCTGAGGGAGTCCTTGCGACCGCCTACCCGACATTGCAGGAGGCTTTTGACGCAGCATCCGGAAGCGGAAGGACTCTGATTGTCCCTGAGGGGGAGTATGTGAGCGGAACTCTGAGAATAGGTCCTGACTCTGACATCTACATCGCCCGTGGGGCAGTCATCCGGGGAACGGACAACAGGGACGATTTCCCTTCCGATGGTGACCGCATCGAGGCCGACCATATCAACCATCCGGAATCCTATTCCGACAACGGGGAGAGTATGACTTTCAGCAGGATGATCCTAATCGAGGGCGACAATGTCACCCTCAGGGGAAGGGGAGTGATCGACGGCAACGGCACAGTGCTCCGCGCCCAGGGTAAGCCTGCCAACCTGATCAGGGTCCGCAACTCACGCAATGTCTTGATTGAAGGGCTCATCCTGCGCAATCCGGCGGCGTGGAACACCCACATCCTCGGATGCACCGATGTGACAATCAGGGGAGTGAAAATCATCAACGACCCTCTTGTGCACAACACGGACGGAATCGACCCTGACTCCTCGACGGGGGTCCTTGTGGAGAACTGTTTCGCCTACTGCTCCGATGACAACATCGCCATCAAGTCCACCAACAATTCGGGCATCCTCAGGGATGTGGAGGACATAGTGGTGCGTGACTGCGTCTTCCTCACGAGGAAGTCATCCCTGAAGGTCGGCACGGAGACCAAGGCCCAAAGGATGCGCAACATCCTCTTCGAGGGCAACCAGGTCCTCGAATGCGACAGGGCTTTCGTCCTCTACTGCAACGACGGGGCTGAGTTCTCCTCTATCACTTTCAGGAACAACACCGTGGAAAGGAACTGGCCGGACAGCCAGAGGAAGCTCATCCATTTCAAGATTTCCCGAAGAAGCGGCGAGGGACGGATCCGTGACGTGAGAATTGAAGGCTGCCGTGCCTTGACACCGTTTCCGAAGAAAAGCGAGATTTACGGACTTGATTCCGACCATCTCATTGAAGATGTAATCATCAGGGATTGTGAAGGAATCGACCTTGACATAAAGACAAAGAACACAAAAAACATTAATATTCAATGAAACTGTTACTGACATTTCTTTTAGCCTCGTTTGTCCTGGATATGACTCCGTTCAAGGACTACAGTTATGCCATTGTGGACAAGGAGGTTCCATATACCGTAACAATCGACTGCGGTTCGGCTCCCGCCGAGTATGAGGTCTCCCCTCATTCAAAGGGCGTCGTCCCGTCCGCCGAAGGATCAAAGGTTAGTTTCACGATTACGGAATATGGACAATATCAGCTTCTTGCCGACGGAAAGCGGTACTTCGTCTTTGCTGACGCTCCGTCAGCGAAGGTGTCCGGCCGTTCCGTGCTCTCTTTCAAGAAGATTGACAAAAGCGGAAAGTCCGACATTACCGCGGCCCTCCAGAAGGCAATCAACGAGACTGCCTCAAACGGCGAGATTCTCGTCTTTCCTGAGGGGACATATCTCTGCCGCCAGTTGACCCTCCCGAGCGGTACACACCTGCATCTGGAGAAAGGTGCTGTCCTGAAGGCCAATCCTTCAAACTGGGAGGATTTCGGTCCGAAGGACAATGTCAAATCCAAAAGGTTCATCAACATCAAGGATGCGTCCGGAGTGAAGGTGACCGGAAGCGGGGCGATAAACGGAAGCGGAAGGGAACTCCGGGAGCAGTACGGGGATGAGGCGAGAATCCGCCTTGTGATGGCGATCGCCTCATCAGACATCCTTTTCGAGGGTGTGATGCTGCAGGACCCCGGCTCGTGGAACACCCAACTTCTCCGTTGCGAGAATGTTACCTACCGTAATGTGAAACTGATGAATGACTACAGTATCAGCAACACCGACGGATTCGACCCTGACGCTTCGAAGAACATCCTTTTCGAGAACAGTTTTGCGATGTGCTCGGACGACAATGTGGCAATCAAGACCACAGGCTATTCAGGCTACGGCGGAGAACTCCACAATGTCACCGTCCGCGGATG
>JBJEJS010000418.1:0-7038 GCA_051878235.1 Candidatus Cryptobacteroides sp. | reverse complement strand
GGCTAAGGTACAGGGGATATGCCGCCTGGATATTCATCTGGGCAGTCCTTGTGAGCGTCAGCAGGATTTTCGTCAGTATGCACTACACAGGAGACGTCCTCTGCGGAGCGGCAGTCGGGACACTGATAGGCCTCGCCCTCGGTTTCATTGCCCGTCTTGCAGCAGAAAGAATGATTTTACGGTACGGACAGCCTCGGCGACATCGTGCACACGGAGAATAGCGGCACCCTGCCTCAACGCCTCATAATGAAGGACCTGGGTCTGCGGCAAGGCCTCCTCAGGGGTGATGCCGTAAAGCCTGTATATCATACTTTTACGGGACACTCCGACAAGGATGTCCCTTTTTCTTCCTCCGAATTCCTCCTCTGAAAGCCAGTGCAGGTTCCTGAGCAGTTCCCAGTTCTGCTCCGCCGTCTTGGCAAACCCGAACCCGGGGTCAAGAACCCAGTCGGAGATTCCCGCATCGGAAGCCCTTCGCGCAAATTCCCGGAAATACTCCCCGATGTCCTGTGTCACATTCCCATAGTCACAAAGTCCCTGCATAGTCTTGGGCGTGCCCCTCTTGTGCATCGCGATGTACCTGAGCCCCAAGCGTCCCACAAGCGGGAGCATCCCAGGGTCATCTTCCCCGGCAGATATATCATTGACTATCAAGCGTTGATGAATATCTCCCAAACTCTTTCCCGCGTCAGCGGAACCCCCTTCAATCTGCGTCAGCAGGGCCCACGCCTTTTCAATCACCGAAGCCCAATAGGTGTCAATCGAAATCCTTATGTGCGGACAGGTCCTCCACAAGGTGTCCAGGACAGGCTCCAGCCGCCTCCACTCCTCGGCCTCCCCCACAGGCTCAGATCCGGGGCGGGTCGAACAGGCTCCGATGTCGATGATGTCCGCCCCCTCCTCCAGCATAGCCGACACCCTCCGCAGAATCCTTTCCATATCTGGTGTCCCCGTCTCCGAAAGGCACCTGCTCTGAGCGAAATAAGAATTGTCCGTCACATTGACAATTCCCATTATTTCAACTTTCCTCATTTTCCCTCATTATTTTTTCATATTCCCGGACATTCGCTTTTGCGAAACTTGGATTACAAAGATATGGAAACTGTTTGGAATTTTACCTATCTTTGCAGGATTTGAATCAAAAACCTCCAGGACAAATGCTCATCGTCATCGAAGGACTCGACGGGTCGGGGAAATCGACCCAAGTGAAGAAACTGAGAACACATCTCGAAAGACTTTACGGGGATGTCAATTACATACATTTCCCGCGATACGGGGCTCCGGTTTACGGTGACCTCATCAGCCGCTTCCTAAAAGGGGAATTCGGCGGGAACGACCAGGTGCATCCGCAACTCGTCGCCCTGCTGTTCGCCGAGGACAGGCACTATGCCCTGCCGCAGATGGCACAGACGCTGGAGAAGGGAGGCTGTGTGCTCCTCGACAGATATGTATATTCCAATGTGGCGTACCAGTGCGCGAAACTGAAGGAACCGCAGGAGAGGGAAAGGCTCAGGAAATGGATAAACGACACGGAATACGGCGTGTTCAACCTGCCCCGTCCAGACCTCAACATCTTCCTCGATGTCCCGATCGGATTCGTGGAGAGGAAACTCGCCTCGCACAGGCAGGGGAACGACAGGGACTATCTGGAAGGAGGGCAGGACATCCACGAGGCGGACATCAATTTCCAGAAGGCGGTCAGGGATATGTATCTCGGACAATGCGCCCTTGACCCGGACTTCATCAGGATAGACTGTTCAGGCGATGACGGGGAGATGCTTCCTCCGGATGTCATCTTCAGGAAAATCACAGATGCTATGGGAGGGAAATGATGGGAAAGTCATACAACACCTTCCGCAGGTTCTGCGCATTCGTCATCGGCACGGTCTTCCTTGCAGGAGGCATATTCAAACTTCTTGACCCTGTCGGCTCAGGGCTCATAATGGAGAGTTATTTCAAGTTTCTCCATCTGGGATTTCTGAAGGCGGTCTCAGTCTGGGCGGCGGAATTCTTCGCCCTTGCCGAGACATTCACGGGAATAATGCTCATCAGCGGGATTTTCCGCAAGGTCACGGCAGTCATCACATCAGTCCTGCTTGCGCTCTTCACCGTCCTGACGGTCCTGCTGGTAATCTTCAATCCGACAATGGACTGCGGATGCTTCGGAGAGGTGATTCACCTCACGCATTGGGAGTCGCTCCTGAAAAATGTGGCATTGGACCTTATGGCAGCCGTCGCCTTCATCCCGTTCAGGGACTATGGGAAGCCTGCCCCGAGGAAATATGTCTCAGCAGCAATTGCGGCAATCTCCTGTGTCTGTCTTGCAGTATATTCGCTCCTGTTCATCCCGTTGGTGGACTTCACCGATTTCAGGCCAGGGACCCGTCTTGAGGCATCCCTCGAAAGCGAGCCCGACATCTACAAGGCGACCTTTGTCTATGAGAAAGACGGAGTCACCCGCAATTTCTCCCTTGAGAACCTCCCTGACAGCACCTGGACATTCGTCAGGTCAGAGACCACTTTGCAGACGGAAAGGTCTGACGAGAGAATCGCCGCCCTGTCATTCCGAGACAGCGGAGGCAACTACTGCGACACGACAGCCACCGCAGGAAAAGTGATTGTGTTTTCGGTTTACGGTCCCGAGAGCCTCGGGCAAAGACGCTGGGAGAGAATAGCGGGGGGTATCGAAACGGCGCAGCAGGCGGGATTCACCCCGATTCTCATCCTGAGGGACACAGGCGGAGCGGACGGATGGTACGCAGACCTCCCGCAGAAAGAAGCGCACTTGTTGTCATCACACGCCTACACGGCCGATTTCAAAACCATTGTGTCATTGAACCGTTCCAACGGAGGGGCTACCGGATTCCACGACGGCCACCTCATCCGCAAATGGGCTGCGCGTGACATCCCTGACTTCAGGACCTTCGTGAACGACGGCACGGGAGGGTCGGCGGAGGAGTCGGCGACAACCGGGACAAGGCAGCAACTCATACTTCAGGCATTCCTGCTCTATGTCTTCGCCGTCCTGTTCTTCATCTGATTGAATATAAAGGATATAAAAATATATAAGATATATGGATTTGACCTCACTCACAGCCGTCTCACCTGTTGACGGGAGATACGCAAGGCAGACGGAACCCCTCAGGGAGTATTTCAGCGAATTCGCACTCATACGCTACAGGGTCAGGGTGGAAATAGAATATTTCATCGCCCTGTGCGAGATTCCGCTCCCCCAACTGGCGGATTTTGACAAAGGGAAATATGAGGCATTGAGGGACATCTGGCGCAAGATGACCCCTGAGGACGCCGCCAAGGTGAAAGACATAGAGAAAGTGACCAACCACGATGTGAAGGCGGTAGAATACTACATCAAGGACAGGTTCAAGGAGATGGGCATCATCCGTTGGGGAGAGTTCGTGCATTTCGGACTGACCTCACAGGACATAAACAACACATCGGTCCCCCTGTCCCTCAAAGAGGCCCTGACAGAAGTATATATGCCGCTCCTTGGCGAAGTGAAGGACAAAATCGCCGAAATGTCGGAAGAATGGAAGGACATCCCGATGCTGGCGAAGACACACGGACAGCCTGCCTCCCCGACAAGGGTGGGAAAGGAGTTCAGGGTATATCTGGTGAGGCTTGAGGAGCAGTTGAGGCAGTTCTCCTCCCTTGAATTTCCGGCAAAGTTCGGAGGGGCCACTGGAAATATGAACGCCCACAAGGTCGCTTTCCCGCAAATTGACTGGATTTCCTTCGGCAATGCCTTTGTCGGATCGCTCGGGCTTAAGAGGTCATTCCCCACCACCCAGATAGAGCATTATGACAACCTTGCGGCCATCTTCGACTGCCTGAGGCGCATCAACACCATCCTGATTGATATGGCGAGGGACATCTGGACCTACATCTCAATGGAATATTTCCGACAGAGGGTCAACAAGAACGAGGTCGGATCATCGGCAATGCCGCACAAGGTGAATCCTATCGACTTCGAGAACGCCGAGGGCAATTTCGGAGTGGCGGACGCCCTGCTGACGCACCTGTCGATGAAACTTCCGATTTCAAGGCTCCAGAGGGACCTGACAGACTCGACCGTCCTGAGGAATGTCGGTATGCCACTCGCACACGGAATCATCGCATTGAATTCCCTGAAGAAGGGACTGGGCAAACTGATTCTGAACGAAGAGGCCATACGGGCCGACCTTGAGCGGAACTGGGCCGTTGTGGCAGAGGCTCTCCAGACAATCCTGAGGAGGGAGAACTACCCTAATCCTTACGAGACGCTCAAAGCCCTCACCCGCACAGGCAAAGGCATCGACCACGAGTCAATAGCGGAGTTCATTGAGGGGCTGGATGTTCCGGAGACGGTCAAGGAGGAACTTCGCGCCATCACTCCTATGACCTACACGGGTTTCTGAAAATCTTTCACTCCTGAATGAGATAGACATCGTCACCGGGAGCGGCGAAATGGAAATGCTCACGGGCGAATTCCTCAAGGGTGTCACGGTCGGAAGTCAGCATCCTGATGCGGCTGTCCATCGTCTCGATACCCTCGCGGTAATCCCTTATCTGCCGCTGCTGGTCGGCAAGGGTGACTTTCGCGCCTATCCAATGGATTATGTTGTTGCCGGGGGCGAAAGTCAGGACCAGCAACGCCACACCGGTCACCACAGTCGCGAAGATGAAGAAACTGCGGTGCTCCCCTGTGAACAAGTCTTTGATTTTTCCCATATAGTCCTTTCGATTGTCTGCAAAAATAGTTAATTTTGTGAGATTTTGAGAAAAATCCTAATTGTTTGTCAGGATAAATAACAACATTTTAATATAAGAGATATGAAACCTACTTTGCTCGTCCTTGCTGCCGGTATGGGCAGCCGTTACGGAGGACTCAAACAGATGGACGGACTCGGTCCGAACGGAGAGACAATCATTGACTATTCCATTTATGATGCCGTTCAGGCGGGATTCGGAAAGGTGGTCTATATCGTCAGGGAATATTTCCGTGAGGAATTCGAAAAGACCGTCAGGGAGAAATACAAAGATGTGAAATGTGTTGACGGCACACCTCTCGAGTTCCAATTCGTGGTCCAGGAACTCAATAAGATTCCTGAAGGCTACACCCTCAATCCTGAGCGTCAGAAACCTTGGGGGACAGCCCACGCCGTCCTTATGGCAAAGGATGCCATCAACGAGCCTTTTGCGGTGATCAACGGTGACGACTACTACGGCAAGGAGTCATTCAGGATTCTCGGGGACTGGCTTCGCGCACACGAGAACACCACAGGACAGTACAGCATCGTGGGATTCGAGCTCGACAACACCCTCTCAGAGTCAGGCGGAGTGTCAAGGGGAATCTGCACTGCCGATGCCGACGGGACCCTCACCCACGTGGAGGAGCACCACAACATCGCCCTCGCGCAGGACGGCAAAGTCTATGGCGACAACAGCAAGGGAGAGAAGGTCGTTCTCGACGGGAAGGCCCTCTGCTCTATGAATATGTGGGGCTTCACCCCTGACTACTTCTGCAAGAGCAGCAAGGTGTTCAAGGGCTTCCTCGACAGGAACATCAACGAACTCAAGGCGGAATTCTATATCCCTTACGCAATCGACTGTATGATCAAGGACGGGAGCGCACGCACAGAACTCCTCTCCACCCCGTCACGCTGGTTTGGAGTGACATTCAAGGAGGACAGGCCGGGAGTCGTAGCCAAATTCCAGGAGTTCGCGGACGAGGGAGTCTATCCGTCACCTCTTTACAAATAAGCCTATGGTCCGCAGAAAACCGAGGAAATCCTTCGACCTCCTCTCCGCATACAGTTACTATGTGCCAGGAGGAGGCGGAGTTTGTATGCTCCTGCTGATGATGTTCATCGGAGCCATTCTGGGAAACATCGTAGTCCTCCTTCTGGGACTTTTCTCAATGGACTTCGCCCAGACTTACGGGATGCTCATATCCTATCCGCTGATGTTCATCCCCGCAATGCTCTACGCCTCTGCGCAAAGCCGCAGGAACGAACTGTTCGAGACGGGATACGCCCTTGACAACAACAACTTCGGAAGGCTCGGAGGATTCTCCGCAGCCCTCGCCGTCTCAATCGCGACCCTTGCCCTGGCATTCATAATGGATTCGGTGAATATGATCCTGCCCCCTATGCCGGACTACATCAAGGACCTGTTCAGCAAACTCACCGAAGGTCCTCTTTGGGTGACATTCATCAGCGTCTCCATCTTCGCGCCGTTCTTTGAGGAATGGTTCTGCAGGGGAATGATTCTCAGGGGTCTGCTCCAGAAGATGAAGCCTGTCTGGGCAATAACCATTTCCGCCCTGATTTTTGCCCTCATCCACCTGAACCCTTGGCAGGGACTGCCTGCATTCGCCCTCGGACTGCTGTTCGGCTATGTCTATTACAAGACAGGCTCCCTGAAACTGACGATGCTGATGCACTTCGTGAACAACACTTTCTCGACAATCCTCAGCCAGATTGACAGTTTCAAGGAAGCGGAATCGTTCTTTGACGTGCTGAGCACCACCAACTACATAATCCTGATGGTCGCCTGCGTGCTGATGACCGCCTATTTCATCTACAGGATGTACGCCTTCATCAGCGTCCCTCTCGGACAGCGCAGCGCCTGCGAGCCTCTCGGCGGCGAAGCCCCGGAAGAATAACCTGGCTTCAGACAGACAAGAACTCTTACTTGACAAAAAGGCTTTCGTTGATTACGAAAGCCTTTTTTGTAAGTCACACGAGGAAGAAAGTCTGGAGCATTTCAGGAATTGAAGGTACTATGACTGATTGAGCGAGGCAATACAACTGGATGACAAGCCTGTATATTTTGCCACCAATTCCACATCAAGCCCGTCCGAGAGCATCTTCCGGGCAATTTCCAACTTTTCGTCCTCACGACCTTCTTCTCGTCCCTGCTGAAGTCCCTCTGCACGACCCTGCTGAAGACCCTGCGAGAGCCCCTTTTCGCGCTCCTGTCTCAGGTGGTTTTCCCTGTCAAATTCGTTCAACATTTCCAAATCGAATTTTAGTTTCT
>JBJEJS010000417.1:0-7043 GCA_051878235.1 Candidatus Cryptobacteroides sp. | reverse complement strand
AATCTCGGCGACCTGAGGGGAGCGCACCAGGACTTCAACACCTCCGTGCGCCTGAATCCCGTCTTCACCTCCGGCTACCACTACAGGGCGATCACCCTGAGCCGTTTCGGAAAATATGACGAGGCCCTTGAGGACCTCCAGAAGGCGATAGACCTGCGTCCGGGGTTTGTCGGGCTGTATTTCAGCAGGGGAGTGACCTATTTCCTCGCCCAACAGTTCAACCTTGCCGTCAAGGATTTCGACAAGTACATAAGGAAAGAGCCGAAAGACCCGTCGGCATACCTCAACAGGGGTGCCTCATATCTTTTCCTCGGGGACACCACCAAGGCCCTGACCGACTACAACAAGGCAATCAAACTGGACCGCTTCGACCCCGAGGGCTACATCCGCAGGGGACGGCTCTATGCCTCCTCAGGGAACTATGCCGATGCGATTTCGGACCTCGACAAGGCGGTCTCTCTTGACTCGACGAACACATTCGCCTATTTCAACCGCGCCATAATGCTCTATGAGCAGAAGAATTATATCGCGGCGATGGACGACCTGAACCGTGTCCTCAAGACCGAGCCGGGGAATGCCCTCACCCTCTACAACAGGGGTCTGATCCGGGCGCAGGTAGGGGATTACGAGAACGCGCTTTCCGACCTGGACAGGGTCATCGACATCAATCCGAAGAATGTCCTCGCCTATTTCAACCGCGCCTCGATCTTCATCGAGATGGAGCGTTTCCAGGATGCCCTGGAGGACTATGACACGGCCATCGGGCTGTATCCTGACTTCGCCAAGGCATATATGAACCGTTCGTATGTCAAGAATATGCTCGGGGACAAGGCAGGCTCGAAGGAGGACTACACCACCGCCCAGAACAAGGTCGCGGAATACCGCTCCAGAAATGTGGAGGACGAGGGCTCCTTCGCGGACACGACCAAGAAATACAGTTCCCTGCTGGCTCTCGACGCGGAGTTCGCGAAGAAGGACTTCGACGACGAGCTCCTTCAGCACAGGGACATCGACATAAGGCTCAAACCGCTTTACAGGTTTGTGCTGAGTGCGGAAAGGAGCGACACGAGATATGCGCTCTCAAGGTCTTTCGAGCATCCTCTCCTTTCGCGTTTCTTCGCCTCGTCGGCTGTCCCGATTACCCTCGACACGAAACAGGGAGGTGCCCAGGAAGGGACCGAGGAGAAACTCTACAGCACGGATGCCTCCGATGCCAAGACCGCTTTCCTGAGGGCTTTGTGGGAGGCTGAGGGCAAGAAGTTCAACTCCGCCCTGGCCTATTACGACAAGGCTGTGGATTCAACTCCGTCCTCCGATGTCGAGGCGATGTACAGGGGCTTCTACCTGATGAACAGGGGAGTGCTGCGGGCTGATATGATCGACTTTATGTCCTCAATCGAGAACAATGTCTCGGTCCTGACTATGGATGACACAAAGACCACCCGTGCAAGGGTCAAGGACAGGGTCACACAGCAGTATGACTATTCCCAGGCGATTGACGACCTTGAGGCTGCGGCCCTCGCGGCCCCGGATATTCCTTATATCCATTTCAACCTCGGAAACCTTTACTGCCTTGCCTCAGACCACATCAGGTCCATCGGGAACTATGACAAGGCGATAGAGTTGTATCCTTATATGGGGGATGCCTACTACAACAGGGGCCTTGTCCTCATCTATCTGAAAGACAAGGAAAAAGGCTGCATAGACCTGTCGCGTGCAGGAGAACTCGGAGTGGGAGAGGCTTACGGGGTGATAAAGAAATATTGTGAAGAGGACAAGTGATGGTCAGGTTTATGAGTTTTTCCAGCGGCAGTTGCGGAAACTGCTATTACCTCGGGGACGGAATGGAGGGGATTCTGATAGATGCGGGGGTGAGCCTGAGGAGCCTGAAGCGGAATTTTGCCGAGGAAGGTCTGTCATTCGATTCTTTCGGGTGCATCCTTGTGACGCACGACCATCTCGACCACATCAGGCATCTGGGCGCGTACTGCAGGAAACTGCACAAGCCCGTCTATGCCACAAGGACCCTCCACAACGCCCTTGCCCACCACACTTTCACCGCTTCTGACATAGGCTCGTGCAGGAAATGTCTTGAGGAGGGCACCTGGAACGAGATAGGAGGTTTCCTTGTCCATTGCTTCGAAGTCCCGCACGATGCCACACAGACCCTCGGTTTCGCAATAGTGTTCGAGGGACACAAGTTTGTGATAATGACTGACATAGGAAGGATGACCGACGAGGCTCTCGGATTCGCCTCCGAGGCCGACACGGTAGTGATTGAATCTAATTACGATGTGGATATGCTTCTTTCAGGACCATATACCCATCTGCTCAAGATGAGGATTTCGGAAGGTCACGGGCATCTGAGCAATGAAGAATGCGCCACAGCCATCAGGGAGTTCCGGCATCCGGGGCTGAAGAACATCTTCCTGTGCCACCTGAGCGCGAACAACAACACTCCGCAACTGGCATACGAGTGTTCCTCCCGCGTCGTGGAAAAAGGGACGAGCCTGCGGTGTCTTCCGCGCTCGACCCCCTCTCCGCTTTTTATTCTGTAAAGTTCCCCGTAATGCCCTTCCGTCATGCCCGGCTTGACCGGGCATCTCCCCAGGACAGATCCCCGATCAAGTCGTGGATGACGAAAAAGTAGGCCGTCAGGTCATTTGCACCAACGGTCAAGCCAGTCGAAATACTGGCGGTGCCAGAACAGGGCGTTCTGCGGCTTGAGAATCCAATGGTTCTCGTCAGGGAAAATCAGAAGTTTTGACGGCACACCCATCATTTGGGCTGCATTGTAGGCCGCCATACCCTCGTCAACAGGCACTCTGAAATCCATACCTCCGTGAATCACAAGCAGTGGAGTGTGCCAGTTCCTGACAAGTTTGTGCGGGGAGTTCGCATAATGCCGCACCGCCTCAGGCTTTGTGCTCCAAGGCGAGCCGCTCTGCCTGATTCCGCCGAATGTCACACCGTCCCCCGCAGGACCGACAGGGCACTCCGCAGTCCCGACCCTTCCGTCGAAAAGACATTCGTCAGGAATGCCGCCGTTGTCCCAGTTAGGGAACCACATTTCCTCGGTGGTCATATACATATGCTCCTCGTTGAAGATTCCCGCGTGCGCGATGAAAGCGTCGTATGTGTTACCGTGAACACCGCAGAGGTAATATGCCGAATATCCTCCGTAACTTGCCCCGCAGGCGGCCATCTTCCCGATGTATGGCTCCCTCTTCAGGTCTTTTGCCGCGCTCAGGTAATCCTGCATGTTCAGTCCGCAGTAGTCCCCGGAAATCTGCTCGGTCCATTCCTGTCCGAATGCCGTCGTGCCCCTCCTGTTCGGGAGGATGACGACATAACCCTGGTCGGCCATAAGCCTGTAGTTCCACCTGTAGGACCATCCCTGGCTCAGCGTGCCCTGAGGACCTCCGAGAAGTATTTCAATGGCAGGGTATTTCTTCGTCTTGTCGAAGTCCGGCGGATAGATGACCCAGGTGAGCATCTCTTTCCCGTCCACAGTCCTCACCATCCTCGCCTCGGTGTGCTGCGCCCTGAGGCGGGAGAGGATGTGGGCGTTCTCGGAAGTCACCTGCTCAGGCTTTCCTCCGGTCACATTCACAAGTTCTGTAGGGAAGTTCATACTGCACCAGGAAGTGTGGAGCACGGTCTTACCCGAAGGAGTCTTTGAAAAGGCGAAAGGGGTGCCGAAGTCATACCACAGATCCTCTCCTGTGACCCTTTCCACATTCCATTTCCCATCCTTGAAAGATGACCTGTAGATGGCCTGAAGCCCTTCCGTCAGGGCATTGAAATATATCTCATCAGTCCCGTTCCACACAGGCGAGGCCGCATTGTACTTGAATCCTGAGGTTATTTCCGTGATTTTCCCGAGCCAATTCCCTGAAGACATCCTTTCCGCGTCAACTTCCGCCACCATAAGCCTTTGGCGGTCGGCCTCATAGCCGTTCCTTGCCATACTTATCCAACAGATTCTCTTTCCGTCAGGTGACCAGACTGGGTCAGTGTCGTAGCCTCCGTCCATAGGAATCCTGACCGTCCCGCCTGTCCCGATGTTGTGGATGTAAATCTCTGTGTCGGTGGAGAAGGCATACCTTTTCCCGCTTTCCTTCTTGCAGGAATAGGCGATGAACTTCCCGTCAGGGCTCCAGGATAGTTGCTCCAGGCCGCCGAAAGGCTCAACCGGAAGTTCAAACCCCTCCTCTCCTGCCCCGAGGATGTCCTTGGAAATATCCATAGTGATTTTCCCGTTTTTCGGGAACTTCGCGGTGAATGTATGCGGAATTTCCTTCACCCAGTGGTCCCAATGCCTGTACATCAGGTCATCGGTGCAGATCGCGTCCGCCTTTGGAAGGTCGGAGTAGATGTCCGACGGGCTCTGGACTTTGCTCTTAATGCCTGTGCTGAACATCAGGGAGGAGCCGTCAGGCGAGACCTCGAAACCATATATCCCTGACGGGATGTCGCTTATGACCTTCTCCTTTCCTGCCTCCCATTCTCCAGAGCCGTTCCTGCGGACTTTCATCGTGCATATCTGCCCGCGATGTATGTAGGCGATTCTCTTTCCGCCGTCAATCCACCGTGCGTTGCTGACGCTCTCCCCGAATGCCGTGACCTCCTGTTCCTGCTTCCCGTCCGCGCTGCATATATGCAGGTTGCGGCAGGCCCTGTTCCCCTCGATGGAGGTATATGACACACCATATAATATATATCCTCCGTCAGGAGACATCTGAGGGTCGGACAGCCTCCCGAAAGACAGAAGTGTCTGAGGAGTCATCCTGCCGTCCTCCACCTTGATTTCCGATTTTCCGACATATCCCTCAGCCGGTTTCTTCTCTTTCATATTGATTGCGAAAAAAATTATGTTGCCTGCAAGGCAGACAGCAAGTAAAATATAAATTATCGTGTTCCGTTTCATATATACCTATATTTTATATATATCATTCATCTTCTTTATTTCGTTGATGACCTTTTCCCTTATTTCGGGCGGCGATATGACCTCGATGCGGCTCCCGAGACGCACCAGGTCCATAATGAGGCTGTCGTCGGGACGGACCTTCATTGAGACCACCACGCCCTCGGGAGTGTCCGAGACCACTTTCTGCGACGGGTGCAGGGGCAGGTCGGCGAGGTATGCGGCTTCTTTCGGGGATGTGCGGATGACTATTTCATCTGCTTGTCCCTCAGGGAGATACACTCCGTAACTGTCGGCAAAGAGCCTGTCCACATCGAAGTCCTCAGGCATACGGAACCTTGCCTCAAGGGTCTCTATCCGCGTGATTCTGTCAAGCCCGTAAACCCTCATCGCTCCGCGCTCCTCGCACCAGGCTATCAGATACCACCTCCTGACGGCCTCCTTCAATGCGTATGGCGAGAGGGTGAATGTCTCCGGGGCGGATGAGCCGTACTTCAGATAGGTGACCCTCAATTTGTTGCCGTCAAGCATCGCGTCCATAATCCCTGTCAGGTGCTTGTGTCCAGAAGGGATTTCCTCCACGCTTACCCTTCCCGAAAGCCTTTCCTTGCCGAGACTCAGGACGCTGTTCACGGTGAAAGTGTCTATCAGCCAGGCGGCTGCGGCATCCTTGTCCGAAATGTCCTCCCTGCTGGCGATTTTGTAGATGTTCCTGCTCCGGTCACAGATGATTTCTATGCCGAAGACTTCCGCTATGGCCTCCCTGTGGTTGTTGAAGGTCCTGCGGGAGTAGGGTGTCCCGAATCTGTTTTCCCATTTGGAACAGATTCCGTCAAGGTCAAGCCCCCTGTCTGCGGCGCGGACAAAGGTCTGCACCAGCCAGATGTATTTTGTGAGCAATTCTGTTACCATAATGCGGGGGACATTTAACTTATTTTGCTGTAATCCTTTATGTTGTATTTGTCTTTTCTCAGTTCCTCCCTCAGGGGAGCGTTGGTGCCCGAGGACAGGTCGCAGTCCGCCTTCAGCACCTCCTCCGCGCAGGCACGGGCCTCGTTCAGGAGCATCCCGTCCTTGGCGAGGGAGGCTATGTTGAGGGTTATCGGCAGTCCGCTCTGCTGTGTCCCCTCAAGGTCTCCTGGACCTCTCATCTTCATATCCTCCTCGGCAATCTCGAAGCCGTTCTCGGTGCGGCACATCAGTTCGATTCTCTGCCTGGACTCCTTGCTGAGTTTGTGCCCTGTCATAAGGATGCAGAACGACTTCTCGGACCCCCTGCCGACCCTTCCCCGGAGTTGGTGCAACTGGCTCAGCCCAAAGCGTTCCGCACTTTCGATGACCATCACGGAGGCATTCGGGACATCCACCCCTACCTCAATCACTGTGGTCGCGACGAGGATGTCCGCCCTGCCCGCCGCAAAAGCGTCCATATTGAATTTCTTCTCCTCATTGGACTGTTTGCCGTGCACTATGGCGGTCTTGTATGGCGGGAAAGGGAAAGCCTTGACTATCTGCTCGATACCCTGCTCAAGATTCTTGTAGTCCATCTTCTCGTTCTCGAATATCATCGGATAGACCACAAAAACCTGTCTCCCGAGGGCAATCTGGTCGCGAAGGAACTTGAACAGCGCCTCCCTCTTGTTCTCAAAGGCGTGAATCGTCTGCACGGGCTTCCTTCCTGGAGGTAGCTCGTCGATGACCGACACATCCAGATCCCCGTAGAGGGTCATCGCAAGGGTCCTCGGAATCGGAGTGGCTGTCATCACAAGAATGTGCGGAGGTGCGCCGCAGACGGTCTTTCCCCATAGCCTTGCCCTCTGGTCAACCCCGAAGCGGTGCTGCTCGTCAATGATGGCAAGACCGAGATTGCGGAAGACCACATTGTCCTCTATCAGGGCGTGCGTGCCGACTATTATGCTGATGGATCCGTCCTCGAGACCCTGATGGATGTCCCTGCGTTCGACCGTCCTGCTGCTTCCCGTAAGGAGGGCTGCCCTGACTCCCGTCGGGGCGAGATATTTCGTGATGTTCTTGTAATGCTGCTGTGCAAGGACCTCGGTGGGAGCCATTATGCAGGCCTGGAAGCCGTTCCCCACGGCAATCAGGGCGGTCAGCA
>JBJEJS010000416.1:0-7144 GCA_051878235.1 Candidatus Cryptobacteroides sp. | reverse complement strand
AGAAACTCGTTTATGATGTGACAAAGTACATCGGTGCTTATGCCGCAGCGATGAACGGTGTTGACCTGATAGTGTTCACAGGCGGAATCGGTGAGAACAACAGCAGGATGCGCCGCCGTGTCTGCGAGAACTTGAGTTATCTCGGCGTGAAGTTCGACTATGAGGCGAATGTGGCGACTGGAAAGGATGTGATGATCTCCCTCCCTGACTCCAATGTCAAGGTTGCTGTCATAACGACCAACGAGGAACTCGTCATTGCGCAGGACACTATGCACATCGTTATGAATGAACAGGAAAACAACTAATCCATAATACAATGTTTACACACTTCAAGGATATTTTCGAGGCCCTCGCACAGAGAGGCGCGAAAAAAAGAATGATTGCCGCCTGGGGAGTCGACGGACACACCATCTCAGCCGCAAGTATGGCTGTGGATCTCGGTCTTATCGAAGCGACCCTCGTCGGTGACGAGAATATGATTAAGAAGGTTTGTGAGGAGGAGGGAATCGACATCTCCAAATTCACAATCGTCCACAATCCTTCGGAACTTCCTGCAGTCGCACAGGCTGTGGCAATGATCAGGGAAGGACAGGGTGACATCCTGATGAAGGGCCTCTGCTCGACCGACAAGTTCCTCAGGGCAATCCTCAACAAGGAGACCGGGCTTCTCCCTCCTAAGGGGACCCTCACCCATTGCGCCGTCCTTGAGAATCCGAACTATCACAAACTTCTTTTCCTCGGGGATATGGCTGTGATACCTGCTCCGGACTTCAAGCAGAAACAGATCATTCTCGGACATCTGGTCAACACCGCACACGCTGCGGGAATCGAGAAACCTAAGGTTGCCATCATCGCCGCCTCAGAGCAGATGCTCACCAGTATGCCGGCTTGTATGGAGGCTGCCCAACTTGCCAAGATGGTTGACAGGGGACAGATCAAGGGCTGCATCGCTGACGGTCCTCTCGCCCTCGATGTCGCCGTTGACAAGGAGTCCTGTGAGATCAAGGGCCTGAACAGTCCTGTCGGAGGAGATGCTGACTGCCTCCTGTTCCCGAACATCGAATCTGCCAATGTCTTCTACAAGACCAACTCAAAACTTGCCGCAAATGTTAAGCAGGCAGGTATGATGGTCGGTGCGAAAGTGCCTTGCGTGCTTTCAAGCCGTGCGGACAGTATTGACACGAAACTTAATTCAATAGCAATAGCCGCTATGTCGGCAAAATAAGACAAGGTGTTTTTATGAAAGGCAGGCTTCTGGTGATTAACACCGGCTCAACTTCCACAAAGATAGCCCTTTATGATTCCGGCAGCAAGCAGTTCGAACAGAACATAACACTTGATTCGGCTGTGCTTGCCAAATACAATTCTGTGATGGAACTTGACCTTGAATGTCTGGATTCCATCACAGATTTTTTATGCAGCAAGGGCATCGCGATAGAGACGATAGATTTGATAATGGCGCGTGGCGGTCTCGTGACCCCCGTACTGACGGGTGTCTATGAGGTCAACAAGGCTATGTGCGACACTTTACGCACTGGGAGGGACGGGGTGCACGCCTGTAACCTCAGTGCGATTATAGCCTACGATGTCGCGGAGAAGATCAATGCGATCCGTGCGGAGCAGGGGGACACGAGAATTTGCAGGGCATACATTGCCGACCCTCCTATGGCGGACGAGATGCTTCCTGAACTCAAACTGGGAGGCCGTCCCGAATTTCCGCGCCGCACCCTTTTCCACGCCCTCAACTCAAGGGCTGTGGTGCGCCGTTTTTCGGCAAGCGTAGGTAAGACTAACAAGGATGTGACGGTCATTGTCGCCCATCTCGGAGGAGGCTCCTCGGTCTCCCTGCACAGGGAGGGGCTTGTGATTGACACGACCGATTCCCTCGGAGGGGACGGTCCTATCACTCCTGAACGTGCGGGAACAGTTCCCGCCTTTCCTGTGGTGGAGATGTGCTTCAGCGGCAAATACACCAAGGACGAGGTCAAGAAACTCCTTGTGGGAAGGGGCGGGGCAGTCGCTTATTTCGGGACGAACGACTTCCGCCAGATTATGGCTATGTCGGATGCGGGAGATGAGAAGGCGGCCCTCTTCATCAAGGCATATTGCAGCAGCGTCGCCAAATATATAGGCTATTTCTCGACGGTGGTCTGCGGAAAACTTGACGCGATTATCCTCACAGGGGGGATCTCCCACAACAGGACAATCACCGATATGATTACCGAAAGGGTTTCCTTCATTGCTCCTGTGGTGGTCTATCCGGGGGAGAACGAGATGGAGTCCCTTGCCGAGAACGGTTATGGGGTGCTCAGCGGGGAGTTCCGTGTCCGTCAATACGACCCTGACAGAATTTTGCCTTGACAAAGCGTCATTCCCGGCTTGGCAAAGCGCCATTTCCGTCTTGACAAAGCGTCATTCCCGGCTTGACCGGGAATCTCTTTGTGGGAAGATGCCCGATCAGGTCGGGCATGACGGAGAGATTGCAGATGACAAAAATGCCTGCAAGATGCAAAATGCCTGCAGGACGATAAAATGCTGTCGGATGACAAAAATGTTGTCGGATGACAGATGATGTTTGCCGGATGAGGGATTACCGGGTTGCGGATGAATGGAAAAGATCACGATGCGGAAGCCTTTCGCTGTAAAGGCTTCTGCATTCTTTGAAAAGGGCATCCGTGTATTTCGTGAAGCCGTACCCCTTCCAGGTGCTCGTGTTGGTAATCATCACCCAACATTCCCCGTCGGGGAAATATCTCACCAGCGCGCTTGTGCCCGCGAGAGTGCCTGTCCTTGTCCATCCTTTCTCCGGGGCGGTGTCGTTCCACCCGAGCGAGAAAGTGTCCTGGTCGATGTAACGCACCATCTGGTCCACTGCCTCCTTTGAGATGATGTCAGGGACCTCGTCCCGTCCGTCAATGGCGGCGACCAGCCTCGCGATTTCCGACGGAGAGGCGCACCATCCTCCCGCTCCGGAGAGGAGTGTGATGTTGTTGCCCCCGTAGCATCTCTCAACTGTCTTCCCGCTTCCGTTGTATTCGGAGACATATTTCCCGTCCCCCTCGTGGGTGTAATATCTCACTTCGTTGGTGAGCCTGTCTTCGTAGTAGTTCCCTGCGATGTGCATATCAAAGCATCCTGCAGGCCGAAGAACTTCTTCTCTTATGAACTGCTCGTAATCCTGCCCTGAAACCTTGCTTATAACCTCGCACAGAAGCAGGTAACCGAAATTGGAATATCTCTGCCAGGAGCCGGGGGCAAATTTCAGGGGTCTTCCGAGCACAAGCCTGTAGAAGTCCTCCGCCTCTGGAGTGTGGTCCAGTCCCATCTGGACCCGCACATCATTCGAAGAGAAGAGCGGGTCCCGGTAGAATCCTCCCTGATGTCTCAAAAGGTGCTCCACAGTGATTTTCCTGTAGGACGGGTCTTTGATGACGGATGTGAACGGAAGGGAGTCTAGAATCCCTGATGGACCGAAGACGGTGTCCTCCAGATGCAGCATCCCCCTGTCCTGCAGCACCATTATCCCTGTTGCCGTTATGAGTTTCGAGACGGAAGCCATCCTGAGGATGTGCCCCGGCTCCATCCTGAGTCCCTTCTCCTTGTCCGCCCATCCGTAGCCTTTGGCATAGACCAGGGAGTCGTTTCTCATTATGGCGAGGGACGCGCCCCTTATCTCCCATTTCCTTAGGTAATTTTCTATCTTGCGGTCCATACCCTCAGTCTCGGGAAGGTCCGAAAGGGAGTTCTCAAGTGTGGAATTGAGCATTACCGGAGCCTCGGGAGCGGGTGTCTCCGCTTCCTTCGAGCCTCTGTGTGATGATGTGAGGAAAAGTATCAGGGCGGTCAGCAGACCTGTTGCGGTGATTGATGCCAGAAGTTTCCTGTACCTCATTCCTGCCCTCCTGTCAAGCCTGCCTTCCGGGCAAATCCGATGATGTGTTCCGCCGTACCCTCTATTCCGAGGATGGAGGAATCCACGCAGAGGTCATAATTTGACGCAACGCCCCAGTTCCCGAGGGTGAAATGATTGTAATATGCCTCCCTGTTCCTGTCGTTTTTCTCCATAAGGGACCTTGCCTTGTCGTAAGGCAGCCCCTCCCTCTCCATTATTCTTCGGATCCTCTCCTCTTCGGGACAGGTGATAAAGACATCAAGGGTGCATCCCCTATCCCTGAGGATGTAGTCGGCGCATCTCCCGATGATGACGGCGGATTCGGTTTCCGCTATCTCCTGTATGACACGGCTCTGGATTGAGAACAGGGAACATTCGTCTATGCCCGATCCTGGCTGTCCGACACCTGAGGTGGAGAATATTGACGAAAAGGAAAATATGCTCCTCCTCTCGTCGTTCCTGGTGAAAAGTTCGGCACTGAAACCGCTGCTTTCGGCAGCTTTCGACAGGAGTTCCTTGTCATAGACATTGATTCCCAGAATCCGTCCTATTTCAAGGGCGACGAGCCTCCCTCCGCTTCCGAACTGTCTTCCTATGTTGATTATCAGTCCTTTCATTTTATGATTCCTCCTAAGGCTGACGGGTCGTCTCCGTCTTCGATTTTCTTGAACTTGCGTATGAGCCTTCCTGTCATTATTATTGTCATAATGCAGGCAAAGGCATCTGAGATCGGGAAACTGAGCCATACCCCGTCGGCTCCAAACCATATCGGGAGCAGGTACACCAGAGGGACAAGGCAGAGCAACTGCCTTGACAGGGACAGGAAAATGGACTTGCTGACCATCCCGAGGCTCTGGAAGAGGTTTGTCGAGACAATCTGGTATCCCACAATGAAGAAAATGCAGTTCATTATCCTGAGCCCGTGGACAGACATCTGCGCGAGTTCCTCGTCGTGGGTGAATATTCCCACCATCAGGTTGGGCAGGAACACGGAGACGATGAATCCCACAAATGTGGTGGCTGTAGCGAACACGGCGGTCAGTTTATATACCTTGAGCACCCTTGAATATTTCCTTGCCCCGTAGTTGTAGCCCGCAATAGGCTGCATACCCTGGTTCAGGCCCATACACACCATCAGGAACAGGAAGGTGATGCGGTTGTTGATGCCGAATGAGCCGATTCCGAGGTCTCCGCTGTACTTGCCTAACTGCTGGTTTATGAACAGGTTCACCAGGCAGGCCGCAGAGTTCATCAGAAAAGGTCCGAAACCGATTTCGAGGGAGTCCCTGGCTATCCTCCAGTCAAGCCTGATGACGCCTTTCTCAAAATGCAGGAATCTCTTGTGGTTGCTGAAGTATGAAACGATGATGATCATCGCAATGGTCTGCGAGATGACCGTCGCCCAGGCTGCGCCCTTGATGCCCATTCCCATCCCGAAGATCATTATAGGGTCGAGTATGGTGTTGAATATCACCGTGAAAAGCGTCAGCCCCATCGCCATCTTGGGGTTTCCCGAGGACCTCATCGCGGAGTTGAGCCCGAAATACACGTGCGATATGGCGTTCCCGTAGAGGATGACCCGCATATACTCCCTGGCGTACGGGAGAGTGTTTTCGCTCGCTCCGAAAAATGTGAGGATCGGGTCAAGGAAAATCAGGGCCACCGCCATAAAGAGGATTCCTATGATGAGATTCAGGGAGACTATGTTTCCCAGCACCTTGGATGCCCCGTTGTAGTTCTTCTGCCCGAGCAGGATTGAAAGGATGGTAGAGCCTCCGACACCGACCAGAGTGCCGAATGCCGTTGAAAGATTCATCAGGGGGAAGGTGACTGCCAGTCCCGAAATGGCGAGCGCACCCACACCTTGTCCGATGAAGATGCTGTCAACCATATTGTACAGCGACGAGGCCGTCATCGCTATTATCGCCGGGAGCGCATAGGATTTGAGCAGTTTCCCGATTCTTTCCGTTCCGAGTGCAGAAGGTGATTGATTCTCTGTCCTTTCCGATTGACTCTCCGTCTGACCCATCATTCCTCGTTCTCCACCATTTCCACCTCAAAGACAAGAGGTGCATATCCCGGAATTGAACTTCCGCTGCCGTAACTTCCGTATCCGAGGTCGGAAATGAACACGCCGACCCCTTTCTCCATAGACCTCATCTGCCAGAGGGTCCTTGAGAATCCCTGGATCACGCTTGAGGAACTGCTGCCCATCGTGATTGAAAGCGAGTCGGATGCCCAGGTTATCTCCGAAGGGGAGTAGGTGTTTGACGCGCTGTAGATTTTGTGGACCTTCGCCGTGTCCCCGATTGTCGTGTCGAAAACCTTGCCTGTCAGCAGCCTGCCTGTGTAGTTTATGTAAACTGTTGTGTCCTCCGGGAAGGCATTTTCATTAAGCGGGTCGCCGAGCCTCTTGTAATAGAATCCGTACTGGAGCGAATCCACCTTCTCCCCGAAACGGTTGTCAAGGTATTTCTCAATCAGCTGCACCTGCCTGTAGTTCATATTCATAACCGTGTCCACAATCTCTATCGTGTAGATCACAGGGCTGTTCTCGGTCACATTCGCAATGTATTCATCCTCGGAGGAGAATCTTGTGACCGTCTGGAGCCATCCCGGTACGGCAACGGTCCGTTTCCCGTTGATTTTCATTCCTGCGACCGCATCCGCAATCCCCGCTGTCATCGACTCCTCCGATGTCGCCCAGTAAACAGGGCCGTAGTAGGTCGCGTCACTGTGTGTGCCAAGCATTTGGGCTATGTCCGATGAGGAAGTGGAGGATATGTTGCCGTCAAGGTCGGAAACCGTGTAGTTCACCGACAGGAATGTCGCCTCGTCTATCGGAGCCCCGTTTCCAACAGTCTCGTCTATTATATATGAGCCGAGTTCCGTGCGTTCCGCATTAGGATGGTACACGTGAATCCAGGCGTCAAAATATCTCTTTGCGGCGTCGTTTGTGACTGATGAACGCTCCTTCGCGCAACTGCTGCACAACACAATCAGTACGGCGGCCGCCGTATAGGAAATGATTTTTCTCATATTTTCGGTATATAAAACTTGCAAATATACAAATTAATTCCGGACACTCTCAATAATGACGTGATAAAACAGGGCGGCGTTTGCAGGAATCGTGCCTAAAGGTTTCTTGCCGAAACCGTATTTCCCAGAAAAGATGATGTAGCTTTCCTCTCCTGCCCGGCATCCCAGAAGACCGTTGCGGAGACCCTCGGTGAGATTCTTGTCGTCCAGACC
>JBJEJS010000415.1:0-7182 GCA_051878235.1 Candidatus Cryptobacteroides sp. | reverse complement strand
CGAAGGCCTCCACCTTCAGGGGTGACAGGAATAATCTGATGGCCTGGTGCTATCGGATTGCGACCAACGAGGCCCTGCATATCCTCCGCAAAAGGTCAGGACTGTTCAGAAGCCTGGATTCGGCGGGCAAGGAACTGGCGGAAATGGTCGCGACGGAGGGCGGTCCTGATGCGGACAAGTCCGAAATCCTTTTCCAGCAGGCTCTTATGCAACTTGGCACACAACAGCGGATAGTCTTCACCCTGCGCTATTACGACGACCTGTCCTACAAACAGATTGAAGAGATAACGACGGGCAAGAGCCAGAACACCCTCAGGGCAAACTACCATTATGCGGTAAACAAAATAAAGGAATATCTGAAAGAGAATTCAATATGAAAGAGTTTGAGGACATCAGGACATCACTCCCCTATGCGGAGAGCCGTGAATATGTGAAAGGGCTTGTGGAAAGGTGCGCGGAGAACGCCGTCTCAACCGCAAGGAAAAGGAAGGTGTCAACGAGGAAATGGACATTCACGCTCGGAGGGATTGCCGCTGCCGCCGCGCTGATGGTCCTGTTGGCTATCCCTATGAGGGACATATCCGGAAACGGTCCGATTGACTCATTCCTCGCCTCGATAACCGACGAGGAGGCGGCATTGATAGTCGATTGGCAGATTGATGAGATTCCTGAATATTCCTTCTGACACAGGAATGCAAACCGCACGGAAGAGTCACCTCCGCGCAAGCGGACCGCGCACTGCATCCGCCTCAAGAGGATTGTCAGGCCAGGAATGCTTCGGGTAACGCCGTCTTAGTTCCTTGCGGACCTCAAAATAGGTGGTGCTCCAGAAACTCCTCAAATCGGATGTCAACTGGACAGGCTTGTAGCCCGGTGAAAGAAGTTCCATCAGCACAGGTTTCGAGCCTCCGTCCACCCTCGGGGTGTCAGTCATTCCGAAACACTCCTGAAGCCTTACCCTGAGGACAGGCAGATCGGCACCGTTGCGGTATTCAAGACGGATACGGCTTCCGCTCGGGACCTGGATATGTGACGGGGCTATTCTCTCCACATCATTCTGCTGGCTGTAGTCGAGCATAGCCCAGAGCACGGCCTGCATATCGATTTTCTTCAGTTCGGAAGAGGACGAAGCATTCCCCACATACAGAGGCAGCCACTCCCCCGCCTTTCCGAGTACTGCCTCAACGGACAAATCGGGCAGTTCCAGTTCAGGATGCCAGGATGCAGCCACAGCAACCCTGCGCTGAAGATTCCTCACATCATCATTGAAATCGAACATACTCAGCCCCTCTTTTGGGGCGGCCTCACAGATGGCCCTGACAATGTCCTCCCTGCCGACATCAGGCAAAGGCTTTGAATCCACCAGAATCCTGCCGATGCGCCTCTGGGAGCACGCCATAACCTTCCCCGCCTTGGAGTCCCAGGACAGCACATCCTTCCGTGAAAGCGACGGGACATCCTCAGGTGACACTACGCAGGCAAGGAATATCCTCCCGGGACCTCCCTCACGGGAATTCATCGTGGCGACCGCAAGATATCCGCTTTCAGAAAGCGGATCGTTGAGGTCGGTCACCGCAGTCTGTCCGTCCGACAGGAAGAAACGCCCGCAACCTGTGCCCTGCGCGATTCTCTCAGGATACGCGCCCGCTATCAGAAGCCCGACATCGAAGGGGTTTATCGGGGAATTGTCCTCAGGCGCATTCACCATAGAGCGGTACTGACTTGATATTTCTGCAATCCTGCCCCAGCATCGGCCAAAAGAGCCATCCCTGCGCGCTCTCCTCAGGGCGTCCAGGCGAAGTCCGATGTCAACGCCTCCGGCCTCGGATGCCATAGGGTCCCTTTCCTCAAGAAGCGCAGCGACATCGGATGCCAAAGCCTTCCGTTCAGGTGTGCCAGCCATCAGAAGCATCCGGGCGATGCGGGGATGACACGGAAGGGATGCGACGGAGCGCCCCAGCCTTGTGACGGTCCCCGAGGAATCCAACGCGCCAATCTCCGACAGGACCCTCACGGCCTGCCTCACAGATTGGACTGGAGGCGGAGTCAGCCATTGAAGGTCTTCCATAGGCTTTCCACCCCAGGCCGCTATCTCAAGGACGGTGGAACAAAGGTCAGCCTCAAGTATCTCTGGAGTGCGGCACTCCGCCATCCTGCGCTCAGTCCCCTCGGTCCAAAGCCTGTAGCACACCCCGGGAGCGGTCCTTCCTGCCCGGCCCGTCCTCTGGCGGGCCATATCCAGACTGATGCGCACGGTCTCTAGATGATTCAGCCCGCTTTGCGGATTGAACATCATCTTCCGGCAGAATCCTGAATCCACAACCGCACTGACCCCCTCAATCGTTATGGAAGTCTCTGCTATGGGAGTCGCAAGCACAACCTTGCGCTCACCTGGGCGTGATGGGGCGATTGCCCTCCTCTGGTCCACCGAAGACAACATCCCGTATAGGGGAAGCACGACCGTCCGCTCCCGGGAGGAAGACGAGGTGAGCGAATCCCCAAGAAGTCCGGCACAGCGGCGGATCTCAGCCTCCCCTGGCAGGAACGCCAGAATGTCCCCCTCATAAGTCCTGTGGACCTTGAGCACACATCTGGCGACATCCTCCGCACAAGACGCGGCCTCAGAGTCCCTGTCGCTGTGGAACACCTCGACGGGAAAAGACCTGCCCGCGCTTTCAACCAACGATGCCCCCAACGCAGGGCACAACGCGGAAGAATCGATTGTGGCGGACATAATCACTATTTTCAGGTCGGGACGCACCTGACGGAAGGTCTCCCGTGTCAACGCCAGGGCATGGTCGCTCACAAGGCTTCTCTCGTGTAACTCGTCAAAAATCACGACCGAGACATCCTCAAGGAACGGGTCAGAGACCAGCCTTTTCGCAAGAATCCCCTCTGTCAGGACCTCGATTCTCGTCTGTTGCGACACCTTTGCCTCAAAACGCACACGGTATCCCACAGTCTTCCCCACCTGCTCCCCAATCAGATAAGCCATCCTCTCGGCAATCTGCCGTGCAGCAATCCTACGCGGTTCAAGCAGAAGGACTTTCCCATCGGCATCCAAACCGTTAAGTATCGTAATCGGAAGCAAGGTGGATTTCCCCGCCCCCGGAGGAGCCGTCACGACCAACATCGGATTCTCCCTCAGGCAGTCGTTGACCTTTTGGGCGACTGCGGCAGAGGGCAGTTTCTCCGCCGTACATTCCGATTCCCTGACGATTCTGACAAATGACATATATTTCAATATATATTATTCCATAAATATATGGCGACGCAAAGATAAGGCATATCGATTATTTTCCTAATTTTGCGTGTCCGAAATATATAACAAATATATGGCATATATGACAAAAGGTATTATTTTCGATATGGGCGGAGTTCTGATAGACCTTTTCTACGACAGATGCGTCGCCGCCTACAAAGCCATAGGTTTCAAGGAGATATGCGACTATCTCGACCCAAGCCACCAGAAAGGGATTTACGGGGATATGGAAAGCGGAAAGGTCAGCGAAGACGAGTTCTACGATTTCGTGCTCTCCCGCTGCCACAAAGGTACGGTCCGTTCCGACATCGATGCCTGTATGAAAAGTTTCTACGACGGCCCGTCCGTGGAGAAGGCTGCATACCTCCGTTCATTGAAGGAAAGGGGATATAAGATATATATGCTCAGCAACAACAATCCGATAATGATGCGAATCTGCGCGGACGACTTCAGCCGCAGAGGGATCGGGCTGTCGGATTTCTTTGACAAGACATTCATTTCCTGCACGATGAAAATGATGAAGCCGGGGCAGGAGATTTTTCGTGAAGCCATCCGCCAGACAGGGCTGCAAGCCGCAGAACTTCTTTTCATCGACGACTCACCGCGCAACACCGAGGCGGTCCGCATTGCTGGAATCCCGTCAATCGACTACATCCAGGGCTCCGACCTTGCCGCCGCCATTGAGCCGGCCCTTGCCCGTTGAGCCTTACTCATTGACACATATTTCAGTATATGGGAGAGAAACCGACCAAAATAATTTTTGTCTGTCACGGAAACATCTGCAGGTCACCGATGGCAGAGTTCATTTTCAAGCATCTCGCCGAATCTCAGGGATGCGGCGAGGATTTTGAAATAAGTTCGGCGGCAGTTTCCTATGAGGAGGAAGGCAACGGGCTCTACCATTATGCCGCAGACACTCTCCGAAGGCACGGTGTCCCTTTCGGCAGGCACAGGGCACACCGGATCACGGTGCAGGAATTTGACGAGGCGGACATTGTGGTGGTTATGGACTCCTCAAACCTTAGGCTCCTCGACAGAATCACCGGAGGCCCGCACCCAGGGAAAGTCCGCAAACTAATGGAATTCTGCGAAGACTCCCGCAGCGGAAGCCTCACCGCCGCCGATGTCGCAGACCCCTGGTACACAGGCAATTTCGAGCAGGCATTCTCGGACATCCTTCAAGGCTGCCGCGCGCTGCTGAGACACTTTGATTAGGGAATATGAAAAAATTGATTGACATACACAACCACACGATTGCCTCGGGGCACGCTTATTCTTCACTTCAGGAGATGGTGCAGGCGGCTGCGTGGGAGGGAATCGAATATTTCGGAATTACCGACCACGCACCTTCGCTTCCGGGAGCGCCCGATTCGATGCATTTCCGTAATTTCGGAATAATTCCGAGGGAGATGTACGGAGTGAAACTCCTGATGGGATGCGAATTGAACATTCTGGATTCGACTGGGAAGACCGATTTGGACGAACACCATTATTCCCTGATGGACATAAGGCTTGCGGGCATCCACAAGTTGTGCTGGAGCCCGGGCACGAAGGAACAGAACACGGAAGGGGTCCTCAATGTGATGCACAACAAATGGGTGAATGTCATCACACATCCTGGCGACGGCACTGCGGAACTCGACTTCGAGCCGCTTGTCCTTGCCTCACGCGAGACAGGGACAGTCCTGGAAATCAATTCGTCATCACTGATCCCCTACAGGAACAAGACCGCAGCACGGCCTAACAACATCGCGATACTCAGGCTTTGCCAGAAGCACGATGTCCCTGTCATCATTTCCTCTGACGCGCACATTTCCTTCTCGGTCGGAGATTACCGTTATGCCCTGCCGCTTCTGGACGAGACAGGCTTCCCTGAGGAACTTGTGCTGAACAACTCACCTGAAGAGTTCTTTGCCTACACGGGGATTGCACACAAAGGGGTAAGCATACGCAGGAGCACCACTGAAGACATCCCAAGGATGCAGGAGATATTCGCCACGGCAAGGAAATTTATGGCCGCGACAGGCAATCCTCACCAATGGGGAGAAGATTACCCTGAGGAGGGACTGCTCAGGGAAGACATCGCAAGAGGAGACAGTTATGTCTGCGAATATGGAGGGAAGACAGTCGGGACATTCGTGCTGCGCCCCGGAGACGACCCGACATATTCAGTCATCTATGAGGGCTCCTGGCCCAACGGCCGTCCCTACTCCACCATCCACCGCATCGCATCCTCAGGCGAGGTCAAAGGCCTGTTTCCCCAAGTGGTGCGGTTTGCCTTGCGCAGCAGTTCATCCATACGGATTGACACCCACAAAGACAATGTCGTGATGAAGAAAGCCATTTTGAGGGAGGGATTCCGATACTGCGGGATAATCCGTTGCTGGAACGGCAGCGAAAGGCTTGCATATCAATATGACAGCATTCCTGAGGATTCAGGAACATCAGATAAAAACACAAAACTTGAGTCAGAAATATGAAAAGGTTGATTACGTTTGCAGCCGCCTTGATGATGGCGTGCGTATGCTTCGCACAGGAGCAGGATTCCATCTCCGAAATAGTCAGGGAAGTCATTATGAGCCGCAGGAGCATCAGGAAATACAAACCTGTTCCTGTCGGGAGGGACACTCTGGAGTTGATTCTCCAGTCAGGCATCAACGCGCCCAACGGGATGAACAAACAGTCGTGGGATATACGGGTCGTTGACAATCCCGTGCTTCTTGAAAGCATCAAGGATGCGATGGCACAGGCAAATCCTGACAAAAAGATGGCAAGGGAATGTTTCAGGGGTGCTCCCGTCGTGGTCTTCATAGCCAATGACACAAATTACGACTGCTCCCCTATCGACTGCGGCCTGCTTGCAGGGAATATGATTCTTTCCGCCTGGTCAATGGGCGTCGGCTCGGTCTGCCTCGGCAGTCCTGTTAGGTTCATCGCCTCGCCTGACAACCCTTCGTGCGAAGCCATCAGGGAAGTGCAGGATAGGCTCGGATTCAGCGAAGGCTACAAGATGATCATCTGCATCGGATTCGGCTACGCGGACGAAAGCCCAAAGGCCAAACCTCGTGACATATCGAAATACAAGTTCGTCGAACTTTAGCGAGTATTGAGTTCAAGGCGCAGCACGCGGATGGGTCTGGAGGCACCACCATATAGGGATTCATCAAAACATTCATCACCTGTGGGGGCGAATCCGCACTTTTCCATCACTCGTCCAGAAGCGGGATTGTCAGTGAAATGCCCACTTATGAGTGAAGTGATTCCCGTAGTCTCCTTTATGATGCGTATCATCAGTGAAAGCGCCTCCGTACAAAACCCCCTGTTCCAATAAGGCCTTGCAATCCAGTATCCAACCGTAGGCTCTCCCTCACGGGATGGGAGATTGCAGTCACAGGACGGTCCATAGCCCATTGCCCCGATTACCAGGTTGGTTTCCTTCAATACTATTGCCCAGGTAGTGTCGTTGTTGAACACGGTCCTGATTGTCTCCAGACTCTCCTCAAACGACTTGTGGGGGGTCCAACCTGCCCTTGCTCCGACCTCCGGGTCAGACGCATATTCAAACAGAATCCCCGCATCCGCGTCCTCCCACGGACGCAATAAAAGTCTTTCCGAACTATAATCCATCAACTGTTGCAAAGCCAAAGTGACTAAATATTTGATGCAAAAATACAAAAATATACCTCATAATACATTCCATTCTATACTGATGTTTCAATAGGGATACTTCTTGTTTTTTGTACCACATTTGTACCAAGAAAGTACTATTATGTTGATTATCTGACAGTTCTAAAATCTGCATCAACAAGAGAGAATGCAACTATCATACAGTTATATCATACTATGAAACATCAACGGGACACTCTCACAAAATCAGCCTTGCCAGCAGCGGGATGCTGACAATGGACAGCAGGGTGGAG
>JBJEJS010000414.1:0-7211 GCA_051878235.1 Candidatus Cryptobacteroides sp. | reverse complement strand
CGTCTTCTGGTATATATGACCTCCCTCTGGGAGTTCATCACATCGTCATATTCAAGAAGTCTCTTCCTTATTCCGAAGTTGTTCTCCTCGACCTTCTTCTGTGCCCTCTCGATGGAACTTGAAAGCATCGGAGCCTCAAGAGCCTCGTTGTCCTGCATACCGAGTTTGTCAACCACTCCCGCAATCCTCTCGGAGCCGAAAAGACGCATCAGTTTGTCCTCAAGGGAGACATAGAAAGTTGATGTTCCCGGGTCACCCTGACGGCCTGCACGACCGCGCAACTGCCTGTCCACACGGCGGCTGTCGTGACGCTCCGTTCCGATGATGGCAAGACCGCCCGCATTGCGGACCTCCTCGGAGAGTTTGATGTCCGTGCCTCGTCCCGCCATATTCGTGGCGATGGTGACGGTGCTCTTCTGACCTGCGTGAGCCACCACCTCAGCCTCACGGGCGTGTTGCTTGGCATTGAGGACCTGATGCTGTATTCCCCTGAGCCTGAGCATCCTGCTGAGGAGTTCCGAAGTCTCCACATCGGTAGTTCCGACAAGCACAGGCCTTCCCTCGGAAGTCAGTTCGACAATCCGGTTGATGACCGCCTCGTATTTTGCCTTTTTCGTCTTGTAAATCAAGTCGTTCTGGTCGATCCTGGCGATAGGCCTGTTTGTAGGGATGACCACGACATCAAGTTTGTAGATTGACCAGAACTCACCGGCCTCGGTCTCCGCCGTACCTGTCATACCCGCAAGTTTGTGGTACATACGGAAATAGTTCTGGAGGGTGATTGTCGCAAATGTCTGTGTGGCTGCCTCCACCTTGACATTCTCCTTCGCCTCGACAGCCTGGTGAAGTCCGTCGCTCCAGCGGCGTCCCTCCATTATACGGCCCGTCTGCTCGTCCACAATCTTCACCTTGTTGTCCATTATGACATAATCGACATCCTTCTCGAACATCGCGTATGCCTTCAGGAGTTGGTTGACTGTGTGAACGCGCTCGGACTTCAGGGCGAAGTCAGCCATAATCTCATCTTTCTTGACAGCCTTTTCGGAAGAAGGGAGGTCGGATTTCTCAATCTCGGCGATTGCAGAGCCCACATCAGGAAGGATGAAGAACTTAGGGTCGTCAAGTGAGCCCGCCAGAAGGTCGTGCCCGTTGTCCGTCATATCGACGGAATGCTGTTTCTCGTTGATAACAAAATAAAGCGGGTCGGTCACCACAGGCATCTCCCTCTCGTTGTCCTGGATATAGTAGTTCTCAGTCTTCTGGAGAAGCTGCTTTATGCCCGGCTCGCTGAGGTACTTGATGAGAGGCTTGTATTTCGGAAGGCCCTTGTATGCCCTGAGCAGGAGTTTACCTCCTTCCTTCTCGTCGCCTGCGGCTATGAGTTTCTTCGCCTCGTTCAAAGTGCTGGTCACGAGTGTCCTCTGGTTGTTCACAAGGCGCTCCACATACGGCTTGAAATCCAGGAACTGCTGGTCGTCACCCTTAGGGACAGGTCCTGAGATGATCAGAGGCGTACGCGCGTCGTCTATGAGCACGGAGTCAACCTCATCGACAATCGCATAATGGTGTTTCCTCTGTACGAGGTCCTTCCGCGACACTGCCATATTGTCCCTCAGGTAGTCGAAACCGAACTCGTTGTTCGTACCGAAGGTGATGCTGCAGGCATACGCCTTCTTGCGCGCCTCGCTGTTCGGCTGGTGCTTGTCGATGCAGTCAACCGAAAGACCGTGGAACATATAGAGAGGCCCCATCCACTCGGAGTCTCGTTTTGAGAGGTAGTCATTGACGGTGACCACATGCACACCCATCCCCGCAAGGGCGTTCAGGAACACAGGCAGAGTCGCCACAAGGGTCTTTCCCTCACCTGTCGCCATCTCGGCAATCTTTCCCTGATGGAGCACGATGCCTCCGATAAGCTGCACATCGTAGTGCACCATATCCCAGACAATCTCGTTTCCTCCCGCCATCCAGTGATTGTGCCACAGGGCCTTGTCCCCGTCGATTTCCACAAAGTCCTTCGTGGCGGCGAGGTCACGGTCGAAATCTGTCGCAGTGACCGTAATCACAGGATTCTCCTTGAATCTGCGCGCAGTGGACTTCATCACGGCAAACGCCTCAGGCAGAATCTCATTCAAAACTTCCTCGATGTCCTCATCGACCTTCTTGGTCAGTTTGTCGGACTCGGAGGCAAGTTTTTCCTTCTGCTCTATCGGAATGTCCTTCTCCAACTCCGCCTTTATATCTTCAATCCGCTGTCTGTCAACGGATATCCTGTCGGCAACCAACTGCTTCAGATGCCTGCTCCTCTCTCTCAACTCATCATCCGAAAGTTTGTCGATGGTGTCGTAGGCAGCAAGCACCTTGTCAAGAATCGGGCGGAGTTGCTTCAAGTCACGCTCCGCCTTCGATCCGAAAATCTTTTTGAAAATATCGGTAAAAGACATAATAATCCCTATTTAACAAACTGCAAATATAATAAATATCATCGTTTCTTCAAAACGCGTCAGCACCTGCGGGCGCGGAAAAGTCTCAGGACAAAAAGGAATATGATATTTATGAATATGAGAATAATATATGACACCGAAGTCATAAGGGCGCCGCCCTTATATCCAAACGCTTCAACGACAGGAGGATACGCCAACATCGTAATGACGCTTCCGACCAATGTGGTATATAGGTAAAGCCTCGGATGACCTTTTGCTATGGTGTAATTGTTCAATATGAAATATAACGAAGACGCAAGTGTGGAGAATGCGATTATCCTCGCATAAGGGGCGGCCGCGACATACCGTCCTGCCGTGAGAAGACGCACAATCAAAGGGCAGAACAGGACAAACACCGCCACTCCGAGGGCGATGACCGCTATCTGCATAGTGCAGGAGCGGAGGAGCATCCCCCTGTTCCTTTTGGCGACGGACTCATACAGGGCAGGCTGGAAAGTGGATGTCACAGCCGTCGAGAGGGTGGTGAGATAACCGGCAATCTGGGAGCCGACTATGTAGTTTCCGTACTCGGAAGTGTCCGAAAGGGTCTCCAGATAGGTCCTGTCATAGCCGTTGAAGAAATATCCGAGCATCGCGCCGAAAGCGAGCGGAAGGCAGAATACGAGCACGGCACGGAACTCCCTGAAGTCGGTGCGGACAGAGAAGAGGCTTTTGTGTTTCAGGAGAAGATATATGAACATCAACAGGTTGGCTGTCAGAGGGGCAAGAAGTTTGCCGACAGCCCCCATCTTGAGAAGCACGACAAAAAGCAGGTTGGCGGCGACAAGGACGACTCCTGCGGTGACCGTCAGCCTGAAATAACCTGAGGCGTTCCTCGACATACGGAACTCCGCCTGCTCAAGTTTATATATGCCGGTAAGCGGTATGGCGAACACCATAAGGGCGGCATACGGGAAGAAAGGGAACTCGAAATCAGACCTGACAAGGAATATGTAGCCGGCCAGGGCGGCAAGGCAGAGCAGGGAGACGGCCCCCGAGAAAAAAATCAATGCCTTGAAAAGCAGGGCCCTGAGCCTGAGGCGGTCTTCAGGGGATGTCTCATAATATCTTTTGTTGTAATAGTTTATCATATAGAAAACTATCACAGGCGAGAACAGGGCGGCAAATGAGGTGTAATAACCAGAGACGGCATAGTCCTCAGGGGACATATTCAGGGCAATCAGAGGATTGACAAGGGCCATAAGCACCATCGGGATAAGGGTGGCGCAAAAATAAGTCCCCACAGACTTCGCATATTTCTTAAGCCTGTCAATCATAATCACTTTCCGCAAGCCTCGACAGCCGGGCCGAGGACTTTTCTGAAGACATCCATCTGGGCGTCCGAATTCCATTTCTCCGAGAGTGTCCCCAAGCATTCCCGTCTCACGGCCTCCCTGCCATAACCCTTTGAAAACCAGTCTGACACCGCAGCGGCAATCGAAGACGGGCTATCCTTACCGAACAGCACCCCTGTCCTGCCGGGGACCACAGCCTCATATTCCGGCATCTGGGTCTCAAAATCGTCATTTGTGGCAACAGGAGTGCCATATCTCATTGAATGTATCGCCGTAAGACCCGAATTGCCCGGTGACAGGCACAGGTCCGCATTGTAAATCAGTCCGGCAAGCAGGGACTCGTCGTAACACTCCCCATAGAACCAGACCCTGTCGGCAAGACCTTTTTCCTTGACCATAGCCTCCAGTTCCCCCCTGCATACCCCGTCACCGACCAGCACGGCATTGAAGCGGGAGCCGGAGAGGGGAAGCAGGTGAAGGGCCTCCACCATCAGGTCGAGCCGCTTGACCCGTGTCAGCCTCCCCGTAAAAATCAGGACCGGATCCGTATTGCCGAAATGACGGGCATAGACATCCGAAGCGAGGTGCGCGAGGGGCATACTGAGTTCATCCCTTCCGCAGAGTGAATTCGCAACCACATAAAATTTCTCACGAGGAAATCCCAGTTCGGCCATCCTCTCAAGACCCTTCTGCCCATAGATGAAATATCCCTCAAGGGAATTGTAGAAGAATCTCTTGAGCGGGGCATATCTGCCGAGGGACTTGAGACCGTGTCCCCACGCATAGACCTTTTTTCCGGAAATCCTGCAAAAGAGAAGGAAAGGCATATACGCCCAATTGAATTCTCCCGTTATGAGGAAGACCTTGTACCTGCGAGAGAATGCAAGATGCTGTATGCCGCAGTACCAGGGAAACTGTCCGAAAGGATTCACGCTGGAGAACTCCACAGGGGGATGCCTGAAAATGCCGTAGTCAAGTCTGGCTATGCCCTGCCTCCCCGGAACCTCTCTGCCGAAATGGAAACGGACATCGAATCCTTCGTCAATCTTCCTGAATATAGAGGTCCTGTATAAAGGGGCGTAATTGAATATGCAGCAAAGCATCAGGCACTTTTTCCTAAAATCTTCCCAATGGCGTCAACATCTCGGGAACTGAGTTCATTCGCTTCAAGTATATGTTTGAGGGATTGATGATTATGGCAGTCCGTGCCGACGAAGTCATACATATCCTCCGTCATCAACTCCCTTGCCTTCTCCATCGTCATCGAGCCGTAGAAGCCCACCACCGACGGGAGATTCAGTTGGAACTTCACACCGAAGGACTTGATTTTCCTGTAGCCGTCCATATCCATATACCTGTATCTCTCAGGATGCGCGAGGACAGGATTGAAGCCCCGTCCGAGCACCTGCCCGATGATGCCGGACAGATTGTACGGCGATGACCAGGTCGATGTCTCAAGAAGCACCATTCTGTTCTCCATCATAAGGAGGTCCCCGTCTGCAAGACGCTCAAGGAAAAGATTGTCAATCATATACTCGGCGGCAAGGTTCAGCCGTATGTTTCCAGTATATGCCGACTTCAACTGCTGAAAGACATCCCTCAATTTCCCTGTACCGTTAGGACAGTCCACCATAATGTGCGGAGTGAGCCAGAGTTCCTTCAGTCCGGCACTCTCCATAGCGTCAAGAATCTTCAGGGAATGCCCTATGTCAGGAGAGCCGTCGTCCACCCCAAAAAGTATGTGGGAATGACGGTCAGTCATTCCCTCAAACAATCCGCTTTGCAGCAGGTTAACACGCTTTTTGAACAGGCTGAACATACGGCGGTGTCATTTCTCGCTTCCGTAACCGTAGTTGCCATAATGGCCGTATCTTCCGTATCCATACCGTCCATATCCGTACTTGCCGTAACCGTAGTGGCCTCCTCCGACTTCCACTCCGTTCAGGATGATGGCCATCCTCTTGAACTTGCCTGAAGTGTAGAAGTCATCCACATTCATCAGCGCACGGCGGTCGAACAGGCCCGCACGGACAACGAACAGGACGAGGTCGGCATACTGCGACACGATGGATGAATCCGCCACGATGTCGATAGGAGGACAGTCAAGGAAGATGTATCTGTACTCCTTCCTGAGTTCCTCAATGAGTTTGGTGAATCTGTCGGACAGGAGAAGTTCAGTAGGATTCGGAGGAATGGTCCCGACAGGGATGACAGACAGATTGTCGGAGACTTCCACAACCAGTTCCTTCAGGTTTGCGACCCTTCCTGTCAGATATGATGCGACTCCTTCCGTCCTGTCGGCTATTGCCGTAGAAAGGGAAGACTTTCTCATATCAAGGTCAAGGATGACGGTCTTGTCGCCCTTGATTGCCATCGATGCCGCTATATTGATGGAAAGGAATGTCTTTCCTGAATTAGGGTTCATCGAAGTGAGCATTATGACATCGGAAGTGTTGTCCTTTTCGAGCATAAGGTCAAGGTTTGTCCTGAGCACCCTGAACGCCTCGTTCATCATATCCCTCTTGCCTGAGCGCACAAGGACGGTACGATTGTGGTCATCGAACTTGCGCTTGTCCCAAAGCGTGAATTTGCGTTTGCCCTTGGACTTCTTCTGAGGGATCTCCGCAAGGAACGGAGCAGTGAGTTTGGAAAGGTCAGCCCTTGACTTGACTGTGGTGTCAAGCATCTTCCTGAGGAAAATCACTCCGAAAGGAATACCTAAGCCTGCAATGAGGGCAAGCAGAAGTATCATCATTTTCCTAGGACTCACAGGAGCGGCAGGACCTGTAGGAGAGACGATGCGCCTGGTGTTGCCCACATTCACAAGGGCGGCTATCTCGTTCTCCTCCCTCTTCTGGAGAAGGTACATATAAAGGGACTCCTTGACCTTCTGCTGCCTCTGGATTGAAAGCAGCTGGAGTTCCTGTCCTGAACTTGCCGCGATTCTCGCGAGGATGGCGTTCTCCTGGCTCTCTATCTTCGACACCTGGAGTTCCAATGTGGAAATAAGGTTGTCAACAGACCTCTGGATAGCGCTGCGCAGGGATTCGAGCGAAAGATTCAGGTCGGAGACCAAAGGGTTCTTGTCACTACTGTTTGTCGCTATGTAGTTCCTCTTGAGGAGGAGTTTGTTGTACTCGTCAATTTGGCTCTGCACATTAGTGTTGGCAATGCCTGAGTTGGCAGGGATGAGGGAAGTGATGGTGGCAGGGTCGTCAAGATATTCCTTGATGAATTTCGCAATGGCAAGTTGGTTGTTGGCTTCGAATGACTTGCCGGCATACTCGCTGGACTCGTTGAGGTAAATCTGCGACACCGCCTGGAGGTTGGTCAGACGGTTCTGCTCCTTGTAGTCCTTGATGGCGACCTCAATGCCGCTGAGTTCCTTCTCCACGACCACAAGCCTGCCCTCGATGAAATCGGAGGTGTTGCG
>JBJEJS010000413.1:0-7244 GCA_051878235.1 Candidatus Cryptobacteroides sp. | reverse complement strand
ATCTTTATTCAATTGTAGTGGTTTTCCCTCCAACTGCTTCGATTTTTGCGATTGCGGACTTTGAGAAAGCGTGTGCAGTGACATCGAGTTTCAAAGTGAGCTCGCCGTTGCCAAGAATCTTGACAAGCTGGTTCCTGGAAAGGAATCCGGCCTCCATAAGGGTCTCAAGAGTGATTTCGGAAAGTCCGTTCTTCTCTGCAAGAGCCTGAAGGGCGGAAACATTGATTCCCTTGTACTCAACCCTTGTAGGATTCTTGAATCCGTATTTAGGAAGGCGACGCTGGATAGGCATCTGGCCTCCTTCGAAGCCGATCTTGCGGGAATATCCTGAACGGGCCTGTGCTCCCTTGTGACCACGGGTTGATGTTCCGCCGTGTCCTGAGCCTTCGCCGCGTCCGATTCTTTTCTCTCTTCCCTTAGAACCTGCTGCAGGTTTCAATTCGTGTAATTTCATCTGTCAGTCCTCCCTATTTAATTTCCTCTACAGTTACAAGATGAAGAACCTTCTCGATCATACCCTTGGAAACAGGGGTAAGTTCGACCTCCACGCTCTGGTGAAGCCTGTGGATACCAAGAGACTGGAGATTTGCGATCTGCCTCTTGGTCGCGCTGTTCTTGCTTTTGATTTGAGTTATTTTGACTTTTGCCATTTCTGCGTCCTCCTTAACCTTTAAATACCCTGCTCATAGGAATGCCGCGGAGTCCGGCAACAGTGTAGGCGTCACGCATCTCGACGAGAGCGGCGACAGTGGCCTTCACCAGGTTGTGAGGGTTTGAGGAGCCCTTTGACTTGGCGAGCACATTCTGAACGCCCACTGACTCGAACACCGCACGCATCGCACCACCGGCCTTAACTCCGGTACCAGGAGCCGCAGGTTTCATAAACACGCGCGCACCACCGAATTTGGCCTCCTGCTCGTGAGGGATAGTCTTGTTCAACACCGGAACCTTGACGAGATTCTTCTTCGCGTCCTCGATTCCCTTTGAAATGGCGGTTGTAACCTCGTTGGCTTTTCCAAGACCATAGCCTACAACGCCGTTCTCGTCACCTACCACAACAATGGCAGCAAAGCTGAAGTGACGACCACCCTTAGTGACCTTTGTCACTCTCTGGATGGCTACCAGTCTGTCTTTCAATTCAAGATCAGAGGTCTTTACTCTTTTAACATTTGTATTTGCCATAGTCCTTGATTAGAAAATTAAGCCGCCTTCACGGGCAGCGTCCGCCAAACTTTTAACCCTACCGTGATAAAGGTAACCTCCACGGTCGAAAGAAATTGTGGTGATACCCTTGGCGAGGGCACGCTCTGCAATTGCCTTTCCGACGATTGCGGCAGCCTCCACACCAGTCTTGCCTTTGCACTCTGCGGCAAGGGCCTTGTCATTTGAAGATGCGGCGCAGAGAGTCTTGCAGCCGTTGAGATAGTCAACCACAACCTGCACATAAATCTGCTTGTTGCTCCTGAAGACAACCATTCTCGGCCTCTCGGCAGTACCATTAACGACTTTGCGGATACGGTAGTGAATTCTTTTCCTTCTTTCTATCTTATTCAATGCCATAACTTAGTCCTCCCATTATTTAGCGCCTGCCGACTTGCCGGCCTTGCGGCGAAGCTGCTCGCCGACGAACTTGATACCTTTACCCTTGTATGGCTCAGGCTTGCGGAGTGAGCGGATCTTCGCTGCAACCTGTCCGATAAGCTGTTTGTCGCAACTCCTGAGGATGAGCACAGGATTCTGTCCCTTCTTGACCTCAGCCGCCTCAGCCTTAACCTCGGCAGGAAGCATGAAATGGATGTCGTGTGAGTATCCGAGGGCGAACTCAAGGGTCTGTCCCTTAACCTCCACACGGAAACCGACTCCGACAAGCTCCTGTCTGATTTCAAACCCTTCTGAGACTCCCACAACCATATTGTGCACAAGCGCACGGTAAAGACCGTGGAGCGAGCGGTGTCTCGGGCAATCGGTAGGACGCGTCAATTTAATTTCATTTCCCTCAACGGCGACATTGATGTCTGAGTCAACCTTCTGGCTCAGTTCGCCCTTGGGTCCTTTAACCTTGACCACATTTCCAGGGAGGATCTCAACGGACACCCCGGCAGGAAGGTTTACAGGCAATTTACCAATTCTTGACATTATTCTATCGTTTTAGATTAATAAACATAACATATAACCTCACCTCCGACATTCAGGTCCTTGGCCTCCTTGTCAGTGATGATGCCCTTTGAAGTGGAGAGGATGGCGATTCCGAGTCCGTTGAGGACACGCGGCATGTTTTCCACATCGGTGTACTTTCTCAGACCCGGCTTTGAGATGCGCTCAATCTTCTTGATGGCGGCAGTCTTGGTCTGAGGATGATACTTCAGAGCGATCTTGATGGTGTTGCACGGTGTACCCTCAACTACCTTGTAGGCGAGGATGTACCCCTTTTCGCAAAGGATCTTCGTGATTGCCAGCTTCATCTTTGATGCCGGAATCTCAACGACCTTCTTACCTGCGAGGTAAGCATTGCGAACTCTTGTCAGATAATCTGCAATTGGATCAGTCATTTTTTTGTTCTTTTAGCGGAACCGGCGCACAAACGCCCGATATCCTAATTGTTAATAAATATAATGTGTCTCTTGTTTTACCAGCTTGCCTTCTTAACGCCCGGAATGAGCCCGTTGCTTGCCATCTCACGGAACTGGATACGGCTGATGCCGAACATCCTCATATAACCCTTAGGTCTTCCGGTGAGAGAGCAGCGGTTGTGCAAACGGCAAGGGCTGGAGTTCTTAGGGAGCTTGTCGAGGGCTGCCCAGTCTCCGGCCTCTTTCAGGGCCTTCCTCTTTGCGGCATACTTAGCAACTAACTTGGCGCGCTTTACTTCGCGGGCTTTCATTGATTCTTTTGCCATCTCAGTGTCTTTTATTTGTTATGTTTCTTGAAAGGCAGACCGAATTCACGGAGAAGGGCGTGAGCCTCCTCATCTGTCTTTGCTGTAGTCACGAAAGTGATTTCCATTCCGAGAATCTTGGTGACCTTGTCGATGTCGATTTCAGGGAAGATGAGCTGCTCCTTGATTCCAAGGGTGTAGTTGCCCTTTCCGTCCATCTTCTCGGCGATTCCGTTGAAGTCCCTGATACGAGGGAGGGAGATGCGGATGAGCCTCTCAAGGAACTCATACATCTTGGTGTCACGGAGAGTCACCTTAACGCCGATAGGCATACCCTTACGGAGTTTGAAGTTGGAGATGTCCTTCCTTGACACTGTGGTCACGGCCTTCTGTCCGGTGATTGCGGAGAGTTCCTGCTGTGCCACATCAACGAGCTTCTTGTCCGAAGTGGCGTCACCGATACCCTGGTTGATGGTGATTTTGACGAGTTTAGGAACCTGCATCACGGTAGTGTAGCCGAATTCCTTCATCAACTTGTCAACAATCTCTTCCTTGTATTTCCTCTTAAGGTCAGGCAAATAACCCGTAGGTAAAGCCGCCTGGTTCTTGGTTGTTGTCTTCTTTGCTGCCATTACTTGATCTCCTCTCCAGATTTTTTGGCATAACGGATCTTCTTGTCACCCTCGAACTTGTATCCTACCCTTGTAGGGCCGCCCTTTGAAGGGTCAACGAGTTGGAGGTTTGAGATATGGATTCCTGCCTCTTGTTTTACAATGCCGCCCTGAGGATGCTTAGGGCTCGGCTTGGTGTGCTTGCTGACCATGTTGACTCCCTCAACAATGGCACGGTCCTTTGATGTGATCACCTCAAGCACCTTACCGGTCTTTCCTTTGTCGTTGCCGGCATTCACATAAACGGTGTCACCTTTCTTGATGCGAAATTTCTTCATAGTACTTAATTATTAGAGGACCTCAGGTGCAAGTGAAACAATTTTCATATAATTCTCACGGAGTTCCCTCGCCACAGGACCGAAGATACGCGTTCCGCGGACCTCTCCCTGATTGTTGAGAAGGACACAGGCATTGTCGTCAAAACGGATGTATGACCCGTCAGCCCTTCTGATCTCTTTCTTGGTGCGCACTACCACAGCCTTGGAAACCGAACCTTTCTTCGCGTCTCCTCCAGGGATAGCGCTCTTCACTGCAACGACGATCTTGTCGCCCACTCTTGCGTAGCGGCGGCGCGTGCCACCCAGCACACGGATGCAAAGGACTTCCTTAGCACCGCTGTTGTCCGCTACCTGTAAACGTGATTCCTGCTGTATCATTGCTATTTGACTTTTTCAACGATTTCTACTAATCTCCAATTCTTTGTCTTGCTGAGAGGACGGGTCTCCATAATACGTACGGTATCGCCCTCGCTGCACTCGTTCTTTTCGTCGTGAGCGACGAACTTGGTGGTCTTCTTGACAAACTTCCCGTAGATAGGATGCTTCTCCTGAGTCTTGACTGCGACCACGATGGACTTGTCCATCTTGTTGCTGACCACTACTCCTATTCTTTCTTTACGAAGATTTCTTTCCATAGGAACTTAAAAATTTAATTCTGTTTCTCCCTTTCAGCGAGGATTGTCATCATACGCGCGATGTCCTTTCTCGCCTTCTTAATTTTAGAAGTATCCTCCAACGGAGAAATTGAGTGGTTGATCTTCATAGTGTCAAGAGCCGCTTTCTCGACCTCGATGCGGTCACGCAGATCGGCGATTGACATTTCACGGATTTCAGATGCTTTCATTACTTTTTCTCCATTAAATTATTCCACATAATCCCTACGGACAACAAACTTCGTCGTCACAGGAAGTTTCTGGGCTCCAAGACGGAGAGCCTCTTTGGCAACTGCCATAGGAACACCCTCGGCTTCAATCAGGATGCGTCCCGGAGTCACAGGGCATACGAATCCCTCCGGATTACCCTTTCCTTTACCCATACGCACCTCGGCAGGCTTCTTGGTGTAAGGCTTGTCAGGGAAGATTCTGATCCAGATTTTACCCTCACGCTTCATATAACGCACAACTGCCTGGCGTGCGGCCTCGATCTGACGACCTGTAAGCCAACAATTTTCCAAGGTCTTGATGCCGAAAGAGCCGAATGCAAGCTGGCTTCCCCTCTGGGCAAGCCCTTTCATACGGCCTTTTTGCTGCCTTCTAAATTTTGTTTTCTTTGGTTGTAACATCGCACTATTACTTTTAGTTTATTTTCCTGTTTTCCCTAAAGTATTGAGTATCAACTGGTTGGGCGGATTTCTCCTCAATATGGGACTGCAAAGATAGTAAAAATTTCTTAACCTCAAACATATTTTGATAATTTTTTCAGATATTTTCGACCGAGTTTTTTAATACCTAAAATATATATAATCAGCGGTTTATATTATATGTTGAAAAATATACGGCTTCATTTTCGACCGACGGAGACGGAGGGAAGAAAACGACAGGGCGAAAGACATATATTATATATATTTTATACCTTTGCGGCGATGAGAAAATATATGCCATATATATTATCATTCCTTTCCGCCGTCATCCTGACGGGCGGCAGCCTCGGCGCGCAGAACGCCGTGAAGGGGACGACGCCGACGGAGCACATACGGAAGATAATGAGATATACGGTCGAGGGGAACGACACAATATATATGGACACGCTGCCTGCGGCGAAAATCTACGACAGGCTGCCAAGGCAGAAGGGAAAGGAGTGGAGGAAGTATTACCGTCTGGTGCACAATTTCAGCAAGGTCTATCCGTACGCGCTCGTGGCGAGGAAGATAGTGGAGCGGGCCGACAGCACAATCGCCACGGACGCTCTCAAGGGGATGAAACGGGACAAATACATCAACGGGGTCCAGGACGAACTGTTCGACGCTTTCGAGACTCCGATGCGGAATATGACAATCAGCCAGGGGGCGCTGCTGATGAGGCTCATAGACAGGGAGGTCGGAAAGTCCTCCTATTCAATCATAAAGGACTACAAGAGCGGTATCGCTGCGGGATTCTGGCAGGGAATCGCAAAAATGTTCGGCACGGACCTGAAGGCACCTTACGACCCGCAGGGGATTGACAGGGAGACCGAGGAACTGGTCGCGATGTGGGAGAACGGAGAGTTCGAGGGGCTTTATTACTCCCTGTTCTGGGAATGGCCCAAGATTCCTGAAATACCGTCAAAATACAGGTAGGGCGAGGACCTCAGCCAGTCCTTCAGAATCAGGAGGCGTGCACCGCAGGAGAGCGTCAGGTCGGTCTGCGTGTGGTAATGCCCGAAGATGAAATAGTCAACCTTTTGTTTCGAGCAGAAGTCCTCGGCGAAAATGCAGAGGGGCTCGTCCGCCCCTCGGAAATCATATTCCTCATTCCTTGCGAGCCTGCTGTTCTTTGACCATCCGTTTCCGAGACGGAAGGCTATCCAGGGGTGCAGGAGGCTGAAGCAGCGCTGCAGGAAGCGGTTGTGGAAGACCCCGCGCAGGAAACGGTAGCCGAAAGGGACCGGACCGAGGCCGTCTCCGTGTCCGAGGCAGAAGACTTTCCCGCCTATTTCGACGGTGTGGGGCTGCACGAGTCTCTTCATCCCGAGTTCCTCGAAATAGGAATAGGTCCAGACATCGTGGTTGCCCTGGAAGAAATAGACCTTCACTCCCGCGTCCATCAAATCAAGCAGGGCGGAGAACACCCTGACATAGCCTTTGGGCACCACATCGCGCCATTCGTACCAGAAATCCCAGATGTCGCCGAGCAGATAGAGGGCATCGGCCGTCGAGGGGTCTATCGAGCGGAGGAAGGAGACAAAACGCCTCTGACGGTCATCCGGGTCCATCACATTCAGGCCGAGATGCACATCGGAAACGAAATATGTGAACCTGCGGGGCATCGGCTACATAAAAATGAATATCAGAAGAGCCACTATGGCGCAATAGAGGGCGAACCATCCGAGGCGCGCCTTCTTGACGAGGGCTATCATCGCCTTGCACGCGAAAAGTCCTGAAAGGAATGCCGAGACGAATCCGAGGGCAAGCGGCAGGGCTCCCACTGTGGAGGACGCCATCTCGCCGCTGACAAGGTCAAGGAAACATTCTCCGAGGATAGGCACAAGGACCATCAGGAAGGAGAACTGCGCCATAACCTCGCGCTTCACCCCGCAGATAAGTCCTGTGGAGATTGTCGTGCCTGAGCGGGACAGTCCCGGGGCTACGGCGATGGCCTGTCCGATGCCGACCACAAGAGCCTGCCACCAGGATATTCCGTTGCGGTAGCCTGAGAGTTGAGGGAAGAGGTTCTTCCCTTCGAAAGCCTTGGCCGCCATATCCGACAGAAGAAGCAGGACGGC
>JBJEJS010000412.1:0-7262 GCA_051878235.1 Candidatus Cryptobacteroides sp. | reverse complement strand
GCTCGCTACGAAAAGTCCGCTGGACTATTTCGTTATACGCTTGCGAGGATCCTTAAAGCAGATCATAAAGAGGATGGCAACCACGAGGGCGTAGGCAGCGAAGATGTACCAGCAGGTGCTCCAGTCGCCGACGCGGAAGAATCTGGTGACCCCGTCAATCACAATGGCCTCCTCAGTCGTGAAATGATTCACAATCGCCTGTGCGGAAAGGGTCCCGATGGTTGCGCCTATTCCGTTGGTCATCAGCATAAAGAGACCCTGTGCGCTGTTCTTGATGGACGCAGGGGTGTTCTCATTGACATACAGCGAGCCCGAGATGTTGAAGAAGTCGAAGGCGACTCCATAGACTATGCAGGAAATGATGAGCATCCACACGCCTGAGCCTGTGTCGCCTGCACCGAAGAGACCGAAGCGGATAACCCAGGCGAACATCGCTATGAGCATCACATTCTTGATGCCGAACTTCTTCATCGCAAACGGGATGAGGAGGATTCCGAGGGTCTCGGCGATTTGTGAGATGGAATATATGAAAGTCGCGTTCCTTGCTCCCCAGGACTGGGTGAATCCTTCTACTCCCTGGAAATGGGAGATGAACGGAGTCGCATATCCGTTTGTAATCTGGAGGGCGACCCCAAGCAGCATCGAGAAGATGAAGAATACTGCCATCTGTCTGTCCTTCATCAGTTTGAATGCACTCAGGCCGATGGTGTCGGCAAAACTCTTCTTCTCCTCGCTCCTGACGGTCGAGATCTTCGGCAGGGTGAAGCAGTACAATACTAAGGCAAGTCCGATTGCTCCTGAGATGATGAACTGGTGGTAGGTCTCCTGGAAGGACACGCCTGCGGAAGTCCTGCAGAAGTTCATTATCCACATACTTGCGATGAAGCCGATGGTCCCGAACACCCTGATTGGAGGGAAGTCCTTGACGGTGTCATAGCCGTTCTGCTCAAGAATGCCGTAAGCCGCTGAATTTGAAAGGGCTATGGTCGGCATATAGAAAGCGACGCTGATGGTGTAGAGACCGAAGAACACAGGGAAACTGATGAGGTCAGCCACAGGGATTCCGCCTGCTGCGGCCTGCGCGTTTATTGCTGCCGCATACAGTCCCGCGCCGAGCATTGCCGCTCCTGCGATTCCCTGGCAGAGGGCGAGTGTCTTGACCGCTCCGAGTTTCCTGTCAGCCAAGGTGCCCAGCAGGGCAGGCATAAAGATGGAGACGATACCCTGCATCGCGTAGAACAGTCCGATGCGGCTTCCGAAGCCCACCTGCACGAGATAGTTGCCCATAGAAGTCAGATATGCCCCCCAGACGGCCCATTGAAGGATGTTCATTATAATGAGCCTCAGTTTGATGTTTTTCCCCATATTCCAGTGTTTTAGTATTTGTAGTAAGCGGTCCCGCGCCACAAACTTTATGACGCAGGATGGCAAATATACAAGAAATTCTCCAACTTTTACTATCTTTGGCGTTCATATTCCAAAGAAACGACTTTGGCCATATTAAACGCTGCGAATGAAATTTGTGAAAACTGCCTCCGATCCGATGTCCTCCGCCCGCTGCGGAGTGATCACTACGGACCACGGAGAAATAAGGACCCCCATATTTATGCCTGTCGGCACGGCAGGCTCCGTCAAAGGTGTGTACCACCGCGACCTGCGGGAGGACATAGGTGCCGAAATCATCCTCGGGAACACCTATCATCTCTATCTGCGTCCCGGGCTTGACCTGCTGAGGCAGGCGGGGGGACTGCACAAGTTCACTTCCTGGGACCGCCCCATCCTGACCGACAGCGGGGGATTCCAGGTGTTCTCCCTCGCATCGATGCGCAAGTTCGCAAAGGACGGGAGCGGGGTCACATTCGCCTCCCACATTGACGGCTCGCGCCACACCTTCACTCCTGAGAACAATATGGACACCCAGAGAATCATCGGGGCGGACATCATAATGGCTCTGGACGAGTGCACGCCGGGTCAGGCTGACTGGAGATATGCCCGCAAGTCGTTGGATATGACAAAGTCCTGGCTGGAGAGGTGCATCAGGCATTTTGACGCGACCGATCCTTTGTACGGCTATTCGCAGGCCCTTTTCCCGATAGTGCAGGGCTGTGTGTATCCCGATTTAAGGAAGGAGGCCGTCGAGCATGCGGTCTCTTTCGACAGGGAGGGCTATGCCATCGGGGGACTCGCCGTCGGAGAGCCCACAGAAGTGATGTACGAGATGCTGGAGCTGGTCTGCCCGCTCCTTCCGCAGGACAAGCCGCGCTATCTTATGGGAGTGGGGACTCCCGCGAACATCCTTGAGGGAATCGCAAGGGGAGTGGATATGTTCGACTGCGTGATGCCGACCCGCAACGGGCGCAACGGAATGCTCTTCACTTGGGACGGCATCATAAACATCCGCAACAACAAATGGGCTGACGACTTCTCTCCGATTGACCCGAAAGGGACATCATTCGTGGACAGGACCTACACCAAGGCGTATCTGAGGCATCTTTTTGTGGCAGGGGAGATGCTTGCCGCAGAGATTGCCAGCGAGCACAACCTCGCGTTCTACCTCGACCTTGTCCGCCAGGTCCGTCTCCACATCGAGGCGGGGGACTTCCGCGCGTGGAAGGATGCGGCTGTCGTGAGGCTCACTTCAAGACTTTGACAGGAGGCGGTTATGCACAGAGAATTCAGACTAAAGCCGAAACTTCTTGATGTCTATATCGTCAAGAGGTTCCTCCTGACCTTCTTCATAGCCCTGCTCCTGATTATCGGCATCGTGATAATCTTCGACATCAGCGAGAAGATAGATGACTTTGTCAGCAAGGAGGCACCCCTGAAGGCAATCATCTTTGACTACTACCTGAATTTCATCCCGTACTTCATGAATATGTTCAGCCCTCTGTTCGTGTTCATTACGGTGATTTTCTTCACTTCGAAACTTGCGTCCGACTCCGAGATAGTGGCTATACTCAGTTGCGGAATCAGTTTCCACAGGCTGATGGTGCCGTACATATTCTCTGCGACATTGATAGCCCTTCTGTCCCTTGGCCTGAACCTTTTTGTCATACCGCAGGCGAACAAGGACCGGATGGCATTCGAGGCAAAGTACATAAAGGGACATAATGTCACGACCAACAGGAATGTCCACTATCAGATAAATCCCGGGGAGTTCGTGTTCGTGGAGTCATTCAGCACCTGGAACAACACCGCCTACCGCTTCACCCTCGAGAAGGTGGAGGACAACAAACTTGTCTCGAAAATCAGTGCCGAGCAGGCGGTCTGGGACAGCACGAAATGCGGCTGGAGGCTGAAGAAATATTTCATCAGGGAATATGGGGACGGCATTGAGGACCACATAAGGAGCGGGGCGAGCCTCGACACGGTGATCAACCTGACCGTCAGCGACCTCATTACGCAGAAGAATGAGATGGAGACCCTGTCCTACAAGGAGTTGAATGAGGTGATAAGAATCCAGAAGATGCGGGGGGATGCGGATGTGAAACTTGCCCTGATAGAAAAGCACACGAGGTTTGCCCTCCCGTTCTCGGCGTTCATCCTGACCATAATGGGTGTCGCCCTGTCCTCAAAGAAGCGCAGGGGAGGCATCGGGTGGAACATCGGTATCGGAATCGCCTTGGCATTCACCTACATACTCTTCCTGCGGTTCAGCCAGATGTTTGTCTTTACGGGTGTCCTGCCGCCTGGAATCGCGTTGTGGGTGCCTAATATCCTGTATGCCTTCGTGGCGGGATTCCTATATAAGATAGCGCCTAAATAACGGAAAGCCTTCCACCGTCCCGTTGGGAACGACAAAAAAAAGATGCCCGATAAAAATCGGGCATCTTCCATATTCCATCATATTCCTAAATCAAGAATCTGACACCATCCGAACGGGTCCGGCTGTTCTCCATACTGGATTCCCGTGATGTAGTTGTAGAGCATCTGGCTCTTCGGCCCGCAGCCCTCGGTGACGAAAGTGTAACGCCTGATGAGGGCAGGGTCCGTCGTCTCAAGGTAAGGCTTGTCGTCGATGTGGTCCACAGGAGTGATGATTACGGCAGTCCCGCATTCGCCTGCCTCGTCGAATTCGGCAAGTTCTTCCACAGGAACTGGCCTTCTTTCCACTTCCATTCCGAGATGCTTTGCGACAACTTCAAGGGACTTGTTGGTGATTGACGGCAGGATGGAGTCCGAAAGCGGAGTCACGTATGTGTTGCCCTTGATTCCGAAGAAGTTGGACGAATTGAACTCGTCTATGAGGGTGTGCGAGTGAGGGTCAAGGTAAAGGGTGGCCTTGTAGCCCTGGCTGTGCGCGATGTTCAGGGAACGGAGCGAGGCGGCATAGTTGCCTCCCAGTTTGTATTTGCCTGTCCCGTAGGTCGCCGCCCTGTCGTAGTTCCTGGCTATCACAGCATTGCACGGCTCAAGATTGCCTCCTGTGTATGCCCCCACCGGAGCGCAGAGCAGAAGGAACAAAGCCTCCTTGGCACTCTGGACTCCCAACTGCGGATTGCTGCCTATGAGGGTCGGGCGCAGGTACAGGGACGCTCCTGTCCCGTAAGGAGGGAGGAATTCGATGTTCTCCCTGACAGACTGCACGCACATTTCAAGGAAAAGTTCCTCACTCGGGCAGGGAAGGGTGAGAAAATCGGCAGAAGACTTCATCCTTCTCGCGTTCTCCTCAGGCCTGAAAAGCCTGATTTTGCCGTCAACGCCCCGAAATGCCTTGAGCCCCTCAAAACATTCGATACTGTAATGCAGAGCCCCGGCAAACGCGCTCATATTGATGTGGTCGTCCGTGCGGCTTTCAACTTTCCCCCATACTCCGCCGCTGTAACGGCAGATCAACATAGTCGCTGACTTCCTGTAACAGAAACCTAGATTAGTCCATTCCATCATCAGATAAGTATTTCAAGAAGTTTGTTGTTCTCGTTCATATATTCGTAGAGAATATTATTTGCCTCCATACGCTTGATCAGCGCGTGGAAATCTTCTTTGCTCGCAACTTCTATACCTATGAGGGCCGGTCCCTCCTCTTTGTTGGTCTTTTTAATATATTGTATATATACAAGTTCGTCCGTAGGTCCGATGATGTCCCTGATGAACGACAGAATCGCTCCCGGTCTCTGAGGGAAGTTGACGACGAAGTAGTGCTTCAGCCCTTCATATATCATTGACTTCTCGCGGATTTCCTCCATCCTGATGATGTCGTTGTTGCTGCCGCTGATGATGCAGCCGACCTTCTTCCATTTGATCCTGTCGGCGTACTGCCTCAAGGCTGCCACGGAGGGCGCCCCCGCAGGCTCGACCACGATGGCGTTCTTGTTGTACATCTCGATGATGGTCGTGCAGACCGCCCCTTCCGGAACGAGGATGACATCGTCAAGGACATCCTTGCAGACCCCATAGGTCAACTGTCCTGCCTTCTTGACCGCAGCGCCGTCCACGAACTTGTTGATGCTCTCCAGTTCGGTAGGGTAGCCGTTGTCGATGGAAGCCTTCATACAGGCAGCACCCGCAGGCTCCACTCCTATTATCTTTGTGTCAGGCCAGGTCTGCCTGATGAAGGCTCCGACTCCTGAAGCAAGTCCGCCTCCTCCGATAGGAATGAAGATGTAGTCGAGCGGGGTCTTCATCTGTTTTGAGATTTCCAGGCCGATTGTGCCCTGTCCCTCGATGATTTTCTGGTCGTCAAACGGAGGGATGAAGGTCTTGCCGCTTCTTTTCGCGTATTCGACGGCAGCGGCGTTGGCCGCGTCGAAGGTGTCGCCGGTCAGAACGATGTCAACATATTCCTTTCCGAACATCTTGACTGAATCGATTTTCTGGCGTGGGGTAGTGGTAGGCATATAGATGGAGCCCATAATCTGCAGTTTGTTGCAGGAGAATGCCACTCCCTGCGCGTGGTTGCCCGCGCTGGCGCAGACTATCCCATATTTCAGCACATCAGGAGAAAGACTGCGTATCTTGTTGTATGCCCCACGGATCTTGTATGACCTGACGGTCTGAAGGTCCTCTCTTTTGAGGTAGATTTCCGCATCGTAAGTTGCAGATAGCCTGTGGTTCAGTTGCAGGGGTGTGGGCTCAAGAATCTCTTCGAGAATCCCTGCCGCCTTTTCGATGTCCTTTACGGACGGAAAGTAATTAGTTTTTCCCATTGCTTCTAATTCATTATTATTATAGCCAATGACTTGTGGTTGAATTCGAGTTTCACGGTGTCTTCCGAGGCCCGGTTGAGGGTCGCTTTCCACCAATTGTCGAAGACCACATCATCGGTCTTCCATTCAAGTCCTTTTGATTTGATCCTCAAACTGTTGTCAGGTGTGAGAATCGAGATTCTCCTGCCGATGCCGCAGTCCAGTTCAATGGAGTCGGTCACAGGAATTATTACCGAGTGGTCGGAGACCATCGTGAGGTTTATGCGGGACAGGTCATATTCCCTCGCATATTCCATCAATAAGGAAATATTCCCTATTGTGTGGTCCTCCCTCAGCCCTGTCGCTCCCGTTATATATATGTCGCTGACATCGGGGACATTGCCGATTATATGGCGGAACGCCTTGGTCTGGTCGTTGGTCTCCTGCTCGGACTCGTGGACTATTAGATGTCCGTATTTGAGCCTGAGCCCCGCGCTGAGGGAGTCCATATCCCCTATGACCGCATCAGGCTCGCGCAGGCATCCGAAAATCTTCTCCGAGTTGCGGAGATATTTGGCGAGGGCACCGTCGCAGCAGACAATGTAGTCCGCACTGGAGATGACATATCTCGGATATTCCTTTTTCGGAAACTCCCCGTTGCCTATTATGACCGCTGTCTTTCCCATAATCAGATTTTTGTCTTTGCTATTTCTTCGGCGGATGTCCCGTTTTCGGCGAAGTAGTCCTCAGGATTGCGGAATCCGAGGAGGAAGGTCTTGATGTCCATCCTCTTCTTGCCTGACAACTGGATGTCCGTCAGTTCTACCGCGCCGTCGGAGGTCCTGACCGCGAGATAGGTCTTGCCGTCCGAGACTATGCTTCCTGGGAGAGTGAACTCCTTCCCGGCCGCCGCGCTTTCCGCAGTCAGGGCAAGAAGCCTCTCACCCGTGACAGCCGTGCCGAAGAAGATCTTCATCTGGGTCTTTTCCCCTGTGTCTTTCCTGACAAGGTTTGTGAATGCTGCCGGATAAGGGCTGAGACCGCGTATCAGGTTGCAGATGTGGCGGGAAGTGTCCCTCCAGTCGATGTCGCAGAGTTCCTTTGAAATTTTAGGAGCGGGACGGAGCCTTTCGGAGC
>JBJEJS010000411.1:0-1531 GCA_051878235.1 Candidatus Cryptobacteroides sp. | reverse complement strand
ACACACTTCCCGCAGGTGAACGGCTCGCTTTTCGAGGCGGATTTCCTGAAGATGCCCCTTGAAAGATTCTTCAGCGGGCAGTTCTGCATCATCGGCAATTTCCCCTACAACATCTCCTCACAGATATTCTTCAAGATTCTGGACTATAGGGAGAGGGTCCCCCAGGTGGTCTGTATGATTCAGAAGGAGGTCGCGGAAAGAATCGCGGAGAAACCCGGCACCAAGACCTACGGCATACTCTCCGTCCTGCTTCAGGCTTGGTATGACATAGAATATCTGTTCACCGTCGGAGAGGGTGCCTTCAATCCCCCTCCGAAAGTCAAATCCGCGGTGATAAGGCTCAGACGCAATTCCCGCACGGACCTGGGTTGTGACGAATCCCTGTTCAAGACGGTTGTGAAGACTTCATTCAATCAGAGGCGCAAGACGATCCGCAACTCCCTCCGCCCGCTCATCCAGGCGAAAATCCTCAGGGAAGGCTGGGATGAGGCCGCCGCTTCGGCCTTCACATCCGACAGTGTCTTCGACCTCCGCCCTGAACGCCTGGGCGTCGAGGATTTCATCGCCCTGACAAACCGTCTCTCCTGAAAAATCCAAATTCAATCAATAATGAAAGTAATCCTCGTAAACGGCAGCCCCCACAAAGAAGGCTGCACCTACACCGCCCTTAAAGAGGTCGCAAAAGAACTGAACGCCGCAGGAGTGGACACAGAGATATTCCACATCGGCACAAAACCCCTCTCAGGCTGCCTCGGATGCGCCCGATGCCTGCAGAACGGAGGGAAATGCTTTATGGATGATTCCGTGAACGAGTTCCTGGAGAAAGCCGCCTCAGCGGAAGGGTTTGTCTTCGGAAGCCCTGTCCACTTCGCCAGCGCGGGCGGAGCCGTCACATCATTTATGGACAGGGTATTCTACGGAAAGGGCAATGTGTTCCGCTTCAAGCCAGCCGCCGCAGTTGCAAGTTGCCGCAGGGGAGGGGCGACAGCCACCTTCGACCAGTTGAACAAATATTTCACCATCTCCTCGATGCCTGTGGTCTCATCGAAATATTGGAATATGGTGCACGGCAACACCCCTGAAGAAGTCGTCCGTGACGAGGAGGGGATGCAGACTATGAGGGAGTTGGGCAAAAATATGGCGTGGCTGCTGAAATGTATCGACGCAGGCCGCCGAAGCGGCATAGACCTCCCTGTGCCCGAGGCTCCGATAAAAACCAATTACATAAGGTAATATAAAATATATGTTATAATATATATATAATTTAAGTCATATATATTTATATGGGAAACAGGGTGGCTGAAGGTCCGTTGACCGCAGCCACCCTGTCTCATTCTGTCTTCGACAGCCGTCTCTTTTGTCAGAACGGCAGGTCGTCGTCATCAAGTGTTCCGGCAGGCTCTTCCACCGGTGGAGGAGGCACAGGACCGGGATCCTGTGAAGGCGCCTCTGCGGCAGATGCCGCCGATTCTATCCTCCAGACCCTCACATCGGTGTACCAGCGTCCGTTGTATTCCCTGCTGCTCAGGTT
>JBJEJS010000410.1:0-1531 GCA_051878235.1 Candidatus Cryptobacteroides sp. | reverse complement strand
AACTGTCAGGCTCAAGCATATATCTCTGCTCGATATATCCTCCTGTGGAAAAAGGAAGGCGCAGGACCAGCGTCGAGTCATTGTGCTCCGCCACCTCAAACACGAAGTCCTTGGTGTTGATGTTCTCTCCGGCATATACCGACACGCCGTACTCGCTCCTGCCGGGTTTGACAAGATAGAGGTCAAGGCTGTCGTAAGTCTTGTAGTCATTGATTCTCACCGAATAAGGCTGCGCGCCCTTTGTGGAGAATACTATCTCGACCTTTCCGTTGGCAAGACGGTAGAATGACTCCTGCGCTGATGACGCGGCTCCGAGAAGGGAGTCCTTGTAAACCATCGGACGGGATTTGCTGTATGTGGCTGAAGTCCCGTCAGAAGAAACGACCACAGTCTCGCTCTCATAAAGTTCAGGATGCTCCGCACGCCTGATGGAGTCCTCCGCAATCTGCGCAAGCATCTCCACCCGTGCGATAGAATCCAACTGTGCCTGATATTCCGCCTGTTTCTTGAATTGCCTTGACTGATACCAGGAGAATCCGAACAGGATCACTCCAATCAGCACAAAGCCGATAATTGTGTTTTTGTTCATCTGATAATTCCTGATTATTCACCCTCAGCATCCATCTCACGAATCTGCTTTTCGAGGGATTTCAACTCTTCCTTCGCCTGTGCTATCCTGTCCTCCATCTGCTTGATGAGAGGGGCGGAGTTCTTTGACATCGCAAAGAAGCCGATATTGTTCTCGTAGGTGACGATGTCCTGCTCAAGTTGGTTGTACTTCGCGACAAGTTTCTCCTTAGGGGACAAAGCCGGCCTTGAAGGTCTTCTCTGCCGTCTTGAGGCATCCGGGAACTTGGCTGCCATAGCCTCCTTGTAGGCCTGCGCGATGTTGTCCTTCTCCTTGAACGGAACGAAACCGATGGACTGCCACTGTGCGGCAAAAGCCTCCATAGCCTCGGCATCCGCATCTTTGTCTCCGCTCAGTTCATATTCATTTATCTGGGCGATGAGACGCTGCTTAGCCTTGAGGTTGCCGTAGAAGTCGTTCTCCGGCTTGGCATTCTTGTCCCTCTCGTTGAAGAAGGCGTCACAAGCCGCACGGAAGCGTTTCCAGAGTTGGTCTGACTTCTTGCGCGGAACTGCCCCTATTTCCTTCCATTGCTTCTGGAGCGCGATGAGCCTGTCGGCTGTCTTCTTCCATTCGGTGCTGTCCTTAAGTTGCTCGGCCTCCTCACACAGGGCCGTCTTCTTCTCAAGGTTGGCGTTCATACTGTCCTTGTACCCGTTGTAGAAGTCACGCTTGCGGGTGTAGAACGCATCGCAGGCGGCGCGGAAACGGTCATATATCTTCTGGTTCTCCTTCCTTGTCGCAAAACCGATGGTCTTCCATTCCTTCTGGATGTCCTCGATTTCCTTGGAGAAAGTGTTCCATTCATTTGAAGAGGCAACCTCACGGGCTGCAATCTCCTCGACCTTCTCACAAAGGACGGTCTTGGCAGCGAGGTTGGCCAACTGCTGCTCCTTCTGCTCC
>JBJEJS010000409.1:0-7289 GCA_051878235.1 Candidatus Cryptobacteroides sp. | reverse complement strand
TACGGGGCGTGCCCCTGCTCCTGAGCGCAATCTCGTAGGCGGCGTCATCCTCTATACCTATATTAAGTATGGAAGCGCTCCTTTTCACTATGTGCACAAGGTTGGCGGTGTCATAGTATTCAAGGGCGCATTTTATTCCGAAACGGGCCCTCAGGGGAGATGTCAGCAGTCCGCTGCGGGTGGTCGCCCCGACAAGTGTGAAAGGATTCAGGGAGATGCGGACCGAGCGAGCGCCCGGACCTTTGTCTATCATAATGTCTATGACGAAGTCCTCCATAGCGGAATATAGGTATTCCTCCACGACCGGGGAAAGACGGTGTATCTCGTCAATGAAAAGGACATCCCCCTCGTCAAGTGAGGTAAGGAGTCCAGCAAGGTCACCGGGCTTGTCGAGGACAGGTCCTGAGGTGACTTTCATATTGACTCCCAACTCATTGGCGATTATGTGCGCCAATGTGGTCTTGCCGAGACCTGGAGGGCCGTGGAAAAGGACATGGTCAAGTGACTCCCCTCTCATCTTCGCAGCCTGCACGAAAATCTTTAGGTTTGAGATTATCTTGTCCTGTCCGGTGAATTCATTAAGGTCCTGCGGTCTGATTATTCCGTCCAAATCCTTATCTTTGCCCTCGATTCTGTGAGGGTCGAACGCTTCCGCCATAACAGTATCAAAAAATTATAATACAAATATAGTTTATTTTTTTATAAGTCTTGTTTTATATACAGTTGTTGAAATGTTGATAAGTATTATATATATACTGAATATCAATATATTACATATACCGTAAATGGTTGAGAACCCTTTTTGTCTTTTTTTGGAAAAATTTTGTCCCGCCTGTTGCATTTTCGTAAGGGACTTCGGATATGCGGATTTTCGTAAGGTCATAATTTAGTTTTCAAAATTTTTTAACAGGGTTTTCAATAGGTTATTAACAGAAAAATTTGGGTGGATGTTGATAAGTTCAAGGAAAACGGAGGAACTTTCCGTCAAATCGGCTTCTTCTGGGACGGTCTTCTGCAGCGGGCTGTTCCTGTCCGCGCGGTGGTTTGTCCTCTCCGAAGTGGCAAAAAAGGGGATGCATCTTGTGGTGCTGCCTGACAAGGAGAGCGCAGAGTATTGTGCGGCAGACCTTTACAATCTTGTGGAGGGGGACAGGGTATTCCTTCTGACGGGAACGGGGAAGAATCTTGAGAGGAGCAACTACAGGGCTACCCTCAGGGTGCAGAGGACTTCCGCGCTTGAGAGGATTGTGAGCGGGGACGCTTCCCAAAAGCCTCTTTTGGTGGTGACATATCCGCAGGCCCTTGCAGAGGAGGTGCCCGACAGGGAGTCCTTCAGGAAGTCTCTCCTGAAATTGAGTGTCGGGGAGGAAATCAGCAGGGACAGGATAGGGGAGATCCTTTTCGGGAACGGTTTCGAGAAGGTTGACTTCGTGTCGGATCCTGGGCAGTTCGCGCTCAGGGGAGGCATTGTGGACATATTTTCTTATTCCTTCAACAATCCTTTCCGTATATCGCTTTTCGGGGACGAGATAGATTCAATCGGGGTCTTTGACGCCAACACCCAGTTGTCTGTCAGGAACGAGGAGAGCGTGGACATCTATCCTGATGTGGTCTCCAGGTCTTCTGAAATAAGGATGGTGCCTGTGACTGATGTGCTCCCTGAGGACTGCCTTGTGTGGCTTGACTCTTCGGATGTCTATAAGGACGAGGCTTTTATGAAGGGGCTTGAGCGGTTTCGCAGGATCTGTCTGGATGTGCCGTTGGGGTGTCCGCAGGAGGATGCTGTGAAATTCGACATCACTCCGCAGCCTGTGTTCAACAAGAATTTCGAACTTCTGACGGAGGACATAAGGACCCGTCTCGAAAGGGGATACAGGGTCATAATCTTCGGAGAGAAGGAGTCCCAGTTGGAGAGGATGAGGTCAATCCTGTCACAGAACGGCGGGATGATGCCTGAGTTCCGTTCCAAGATGAACATACACAGCGGTTTCATTGACAATGACGACAAGGTATGCTGCTATTCCGACCACGAGATTTTCGACCGCTTCCACAGGGTCTCACTCCGAAGGACGGTCGAGAGGAGCGAGCAACTGACAATCAATGACCTTGCTGCGTTCAACATAGGGGACTACATAGTGCATATCAATCACGGTGTCGGGATTTTCGGGGGACTGGTGAAAATAAGGGACGACAAGGGGCGCGTGAATGAGGTCGTGAAACTGATTTACAGGGACAATGATGTGGTCTTCGTCTCGGTTCACGCCCTTCACAAGATCTCCAGGTACCGTTCGAAGGATTCCGAGCCTCCTAAAATCAACAAGTTGGGCTCCAAGGCGTGGCAGAATCTCAAGAGCAGCGCAAAGTCCAAGGTCAAGGACATCGCCAAGGAACTCATACAGTTGTACGCGAAGAGGAAGGCCGCGAGGGGATTCGCATTTTCGGCGGACACTTATCTCCAGACGGAACTTGAGTCGTCATTTATGTATGAGGACACTCCTGACCAGGAAAAGGCTGTGGCGGCTGTCAAGAGGGATATGGAGGACAGTTGCCCTATGGACCGTCTTGTCTGCGGGGATGTCGGCTTCGGCAAGACTGAAGTGGCGATCCGTGCGGCATTCAAGGCGGTCGCTGACAGCAAGCAGGTGGCCGTACTCGTGCCGACCACCATTCTTGCGCTTCAGCATTACAACACTTTCCGTAACAGGCTCAAGGATTTTCCGTGCAACATCGACTTCGTGAGCAGGCTCAGGACAGCAAAGGAGATTTCCGGCATACAGGAGAGGCTGCGCAACGGAAGGCTTGACATCGTGATAGGCACCCACAAACTTTTGGGCAAGGGATTCGAGTTCAAGGACCTCGGACTTCTCGTGATAGACGAGGAGCAGAAGTTCGGGGTGGGGGCGAAGGAGAAACTCAGGCAACTTAAACTGTCCGTTGACACCCTTACCCTGACCGCCACACCGATTCCGAGGACATTGCAGTTCTCGCTTCTCGGGGCAAGGGACCTTTCCATAATAAACACTCCTCCGCCTAACAGGATTCCTGTCCAGACCGAGATAATGCTTTTTGAGCAGGACACTGTCAGGAACATAATAAATTATGAACTCGACAGGGGAGGGCAGGTGTTCTTCGTCCACAACAGGGTTGAGGAACTTCCTTCCATCTGTGACATCCTCCAGAGGCTCATTCCCGATATGAGAATCTGCGTCGCCCACGGACAGATGGAGGCAAAGGAACTTGAGAACAGGATTCTTGATTTTATGGACGGGGATTACGATATGCTTCTGTGCACGACCATAATAGAGAACGGTCTTGACATCCCTAATGCCAACACCATAATCATCAACCAGGCCCAGAACATCGGACTGAGTGACCTTCACCAACTCAGGGGAAGGGTAGGAAGGTCGAACAGGAGGGCATTCTGCTATCTGATAGTGCCTCCTCTTGTCTCCATCACCGACGACGCGCGCAGAAGGCTGAAGGCAATCGAGGCTTTCTCCGACCTCGGCAGCGGATTCAACATAGCTATGCAGGACCTTGACATAAGGGGTGCGGGCAACCTCCTCGGGGCTGAGCAGAGCGGATTCATTTCTGATATGGGCTTCGAGACCTACCAGAAAATCCTTGCGGAGGCTATGGAGGAACTGGGAGTCGAGACTGGTATGACTACAAGGACGCAGGAGGAGTCCTTCATTCCTGACTGCACAATCGAGACCGACCAGATGGCTCTCATTCCTGATTCCTACATAGACATAACCGCAGAGAAAATCAGAATCTACAAGGAACTGGACTCCACACAGGATGACAAAACATTGGAACAGATGGAGAAACGCCTTGCTGACAGATTCGGCAAATTCCCGGTCGAAGTGCAGAGGCTGTTTGATATTGTCAGAATCCGTCACCTTGCAGAAAAGATTGGTTTTGAAAAGGTTATAATAAAGAATGGGGTGCTGATAGCATTTTTCGTCTCCAATCCTGTTTCAAAGTATTACCGCTCGAAGCGTTTCGCCGATGTGCTCGAAAACATAAACAGGTACGCACCTCTGTTCGAACTGAAACAGAATGACGAGAAACTGAGGATTCTGGCGAGGAATGTCGACAGTATCGCCAAAGCATACGGTTTGCTGAGGAAATTACAATAAAATTTGTACTTTTGTCTCCGTTTTGAAAAATCGAAGCAGTGGCAAACCTTGTAATAGACATAGGCAACACGGCTCTGAAGGCGGCCTGGGCGGACGGGATGACGCTCGGAAAGACATTCAGATACCAGGGAGAGAGGATATTGGACTTCATTCTCTCCCTTACCTCGAAGAACAAGCCTGTCATTATGGTGGTCTCGACGGTCAGGGAAATATCCGCAAGGAACCGTCAGATTCTTGAAGGGGAGTGCGGGACATTGATTCTTATGGATTCAAGGCATACGGGGACTGTTACGGAATATGGGCTTCCTCCTTACCTCACCCCTGACAGGGCGGCGTCAATAATGGCGGCAAGGTATCTCTTCAAGGGGAGGGGATGCACAGTCTTCGATTTCGGGACGACGCTGACCATAGATTTCCTTGACAGTGAAGGGAGATATGAGGGAGGAAACATATCCCTCGGATGCAGGACAAGGTTCAAGGCTGTAAACAGATATTCCAGAAGCCTTCCCCTGCTTGACACTCCCGATGAGGTGGAGGATGAGGGAACTTCAGTCTCCTCGTCCATAGAAGCCGGGGTGATAAAAGGCATAATGTTTGAAATAGACGGTTATTTTGCCCAAAAACCGGGTAATATTGTCGTTTTTACAGGAGGCGACGCGATTTATTTTGCAAAAAAAATGAAAAACTCCATCTTTGTAGTTTGTAACCTTATTTTGATGGGGTTGGCCTTAATTGCTGATGATTATGACAAAAAGTACGCTTAGAATACTTTTTATCTTTGCATTGCTGTGTCTGGGACTGTCCTCCTGGGCACAGACAGGCAATGCGTACGGAGCGTATTCACCATATACCGTTTTCGGAATAGGGGATCTTGCGAGCCGTGGCACCGCGTTCAACAAGAGTATGGGAGGGGTCGGAATAGCCGCACGTAACCGCAGATTCATCAACTGCATGAATCCTGCCGCCATCACCGCTATGGATTCCTGTTCGTTCATGCTTGACTTCGGACTTACGGAGAACAACAAGATATTCGACCAGAAACTCGACGGGGTGAAGTACCGTTCAGGCAACAACACCTTCAATATCTCCGATTTCATCATCGCGTTCCCGATGTACAAGTCGTCCTCATTTATGGTCGGAATCTCACCTTTCAGCGATGTGGGATATGACTACACGAGTTACGAGACGGACCAGGACATAATTGGCGTGACGAACAATGTCAACAGGACATATTACGGGGAGGGGAGCGTCTATCAGTTGTTCGCTGCCGCAGGTGCAACATTCTGGAAGAGGTTTTCGGTCGGTGCGGAACTGATATATTATTTCGGAACACTCGACAAGGCTTTCAAAATGGATTATGAGGAATCTTCCCTTCGTGACATATATGCGGGATCGACAGTCCTTGTAAGGGCATTGACGGGAAAGGCGGGACTCCAGTATGAGCAGAATATCGGCAAGTCGATGAGCCTCACGGTGGGTGCCACCTACAGATTCGGGACCAAGATGAAGGGTCTTACCACACAGTATGAATATGCGGAACTGTCTAGCGTGCGTGACACAGTCTCATATAATGTTCTTAACAATAAGGACGCCTTGAGAATCGGAGACGAACTCGGAGTGGGTATAGCCTTGAAGGGAGGGGAGAGATGGAGCGTGGAGTTCGACTACCTCAGGTCCGACTGGAGGAAAACGAACATAGGCGACGGAAAGGCTTTGGGCTACAACACGGACGGTTTCTCCGCCGCTGTCTCGCAGTCGTTCAGGGCAGGTTTCGAGATTGTCCCGAACAGGAACGACATCAGGTATTATATGCGCAAATGTGCCTACAGGGCCGGTGTATATTATGACCAGGCTTATTACAAGTTCAACGGCAACAGGGTGGATTCCTACGGAATAACTCTCGGAATGACCTTCCCTGTGTACAGGCTTTACAACGGAATCTCAATAGGAATAGATCTGGGACAGAAAGGAAGTATGAGGAACAATATGGTGAGGGAGATGTATATGACATTCAATGTCGGGTTCAATATCCACGATATATGGTTCCAGAAACAGAGGTATGAATAACTTAAGTTTCGCAAGTGCGAAACACCTTGTTTGGAAATGCTTTAGCATTGATAGTAAGTCCTCTTCCCGAGGAAGAGGATTTAGGAGATGGGTAACGTAGATGAGAATTGTGCGGTAGGAAGAAGTTTCGCAAGACGCACAAGCCTCACGATAACAGATAATTATGAACTTGCGAAACTTGAGTATGAATAACAAAAAAATCAAGATATAATAATGAAAAAGATTGCGCTTTTGTTTTTTACTGCCGTGATGGTGACATTCGGCAGCAATTTAGCCTCGGCACAGGGCAAGTACGGACCTGACAGTACCGAGTGTATCAAGTATCTCTCTTATTATAAGGAGTATTACAAGCAGAAGAATTACAAGGAGTCCCTTCCGAACTGGAGAAGGGCATTCAAAATCTGCCCTCCTACGGCAAACCAGACTATGCTTGCCGACGGAACATCCCTTATGAGGTATCTCATCAATCTTAACAAGAATAATGTCATCTACAAGGAGTCCCTGATCGACTCCCTGATGATGCTTCACGACATCAGGCTCGAATATTATCCTAAGTACAGTGCAACAGTGTTGAACAACAAGGCTCTGGATATGATCAACTATATGCAGGACGATGTGAAGAAACTCTATGCCGGTCTGAGCGATGTCATCGTCAAGAACGGTGAGAACACCCGTCCGCAGGTCTTCCTTTTCCAACTCAACTCTGCCGTTTCCCTCTACAAGGACGGCATTATGAAGCCTGAGGAGGTGATGGGGACATACGAGTCCGCTCTTGAGTACATAAACAAGATTGAGGCTGCCACACCTGAAGACAAGAGGGAGGATATAGTAAAATTGAGGTCTGACCTTGAGAACATCTTCATCACCAGCAAGGTGGCGCAGTGCGACGACCTCATCGCACTTTTCACTCCGAGGTTTGAGGCTTCTCCTGAGGACTCCGAACTTGCGATGAATATCGTCAAGATGATGAGCCTCGCTGAGAACTGCCTTGACAACGACCTCTTCGTAAAGGCTGCGAGCACCGTGTACAAGAACGATCCTTCACACACTTCCGCATATTTCCTTTATAAGGTCTATGCT
>JBJEJS010000408.1:0-7292 GCA_051878235.1 Candidatus Cryptobacteroides sp. | reverse complement strand
ATTCGGTCACAGTTTCGCAGGGCTGGCTGACGAATACTATTACGATGACCAGTACACTCCGTACTATTTCCCTCAGGTCGAGCCTTGGGAGCCAAACATAACCACCCTCAAGGACTTCCAGTCAAAATGGCTCAGTATGCTCCCTGCGGGTGCTGCCGTTCCGTCTGATTATGCGCCTTGTCCTCCTGAGGAGATGTGGAAGCGGATCGGAGAAGGGGAGAGCCCTGAGAAGTTCATCGGTGTTTACGAGGGGGCGGGCTATATGTCGAAAGGCGCTTTCAGGCCGTATCCGGACTGTCGTATGCACACCAACCGTGCGCCTGTCTTCTGCCCTGTCTGCCAGGATGCCATCCGCAGGCTCATCGACTTCTACACCGCAAAATAACATCAGACAACAAGAGCCGGACAGATGTTGATGCTGTCCGGCTCTTGTCGCTTTGAGGCTGGAGTCCCGTCAGAACTTGAACGAGTCCTTCAGGGCTGTGGTCTTGTTGAAGATAAAGTGATCCGGGGTGCTGTCCGGGTCCTTGAAGAAGTAGCCGACCCTTTCGAACTGCACTGCAATACCGCTCCGGTCCTCAAGAAGGGCAGGCTCGGCGAGAGCCTTTCCATAGACGAGGGACTCCGGATTGAGATATGACTTGTAGTCCTCGCCCTCAGGGATGTCTCCCATCTTCGGCTCTGTGAAGAGTTTGTCGTACAGCCTGAGTTCGACCTCTTTGGCATACTCTGTGGCAACCCAGTGGATTGTGCCCTTGACGGACCTCCACTCGCCGCCGCCAGGCCTTGTGGTAGGGTCGTAGGTGCATTTCAGTTCAACGACATTGCCTTCGGCATCCTTGACCACTTCCTCGCATTTGATGATGTAGGTGTATTTCAGACGGACTTCTCCACCAGGCCTCAACCTGAAGTATTTCTTCGGAGCATCCTCCATAAAGTCCTCACGCTCAATGTAAACCTCTCCTGTGAAAGGAACTTTGCGGGAAGGTCCCTCCGGGGCTGCGGGATTCAGCGGGGCGTCAAACCACTCGACCTTGCCTTTCTCCCAGTTGGTGATGGTCACCTTGATAGGATTCTGCACGGCCATATATCTGTTTGACCTTTCGTTGAGATCCTGGCGCACGCACCATTCCATCAGTTGCAGGTCAATGAGTTGTTCCCTCTTTGCCACACCGACCTTCTCGGCGAACATCCTGATGGCTTCAGGAGTGTAGCCCCTTCTGCGTATTCCGCAGATGGTAGGCATACGGGGGTCGTCCCATCCTGAGACGAAATTATTCTTCACCAACTCCAGCAATTTCCTCTTGCTCATCACCGTGTAGGTCAGGTTGAGCCTTGCGAACTCGTACTGGTGTGAAGGGAAGATCCCAAGTTTCTCTATGAACCAGTCATAAAGAGGACGGTGCACATCGAATTCGAGGGTGCAGATGGAGTGGGTGATGTTCTCGATGGAGTCGCACTGGCCGTGAGTGTAGTCGTACATCGGGTAAATGCACCATTTGTTGCCAGTGCGGTGATGCTCGGCGTGGATGATGCGGTACATAATCGGGTCACGGAACATCATATTCGGATGAGCCATATCGATTTTCGCCCTGAGCACCTTCTCCCCGTCGGCATATTTCCCTGCCTTCATCTCACGGAAAAGTGTGAGGTTTTCCTCAACGCTCCTGTTGCGGTACGGGCTCTCTTTTCCAGGAGTCTGGACCGTACCCCTTCCAAGGCGTATCTCCTCCTGGGTCTGGTCATCGACATACGCCAGTCCTTTCTTTATGAGTTCCTCAGCCCATTCGTACAGCTGGTCGAAATAGTCTGAGGCGTAACGCTCGCTCTCCCATTGGAAACCAAGCCATTTGATGTCCTCCTTGATGGAATCCACATATTCGGTGTCCTCCTTGACAGGGTTGGTGTCGTCAAACCTCAGGTTGGTCTTTCCGCCGTATTTCTGTGCAAGTCCGAAGTTCAGGCAGATGCTTTTGGCGTGCCCTATGTGAAGATAACCGTTAGGCTCCGGAGGGAAGCGAGTCATAATGCTATCGTATTTTCCACAGGCCAGATCCGCCTCGATAATCTCCTCAAGGAAATTCAGGTTCCTTGTCTGGGTCACTTCTTTGTTCTCTTCCATAATGGCGCTCAATTTTTTACAAATAAACGCGCAAAGATACATATTTTTAGTAATTTTGCGACCCCGAAGAAATATAAAATATATGAATATTTGATATACTTTATATATGATTAAATCGATGACCGGCTACGGAAAAGCCGAAGTACTTTTGAAGACCGGAAAACTGACGGTCGAAATACGGTCGCTGAACGGAAAGACGGCCGACATAAGCATAAAGACATCCCTCCTGCCGAAGGATAAGGAGATAGAGGTCAGAAAGTTGATCGCCGCCGAAATGAACCGTGGAAACATTGATTTCTTCATTACCTACGAGCCGAACCAGGCGGAGACGGCAAAACGCATCAACGGGGATGTGCTCAAGTCATACTGCTCCCAACTGGCGGGGATAGTGGAGGGGGTCTCTTCGAATTTCCAGAACATCTGGGAACGCTCCGAGGTTGCGGATATGATTCTGCTTCAGTCCGTCCTCAGGATGCCTGACATAGTTGACACGCAGAAGGCGGAGGTCATCACGGATGAGAACTGGCCGCTTGTGGAAAATGCAGTCAGACAGGCCCTTGAGCACATCAATGAGTTCCGCTCGAAGGAGGGCGAGGTGCTTTACAGGGATGTCACGGCAAAGGTCCGCTCCATCCTTTCGTCTGTCGATGAGGTTGAGAGATACGAGAAGGAGAGGACAGAACTTGTGAGGGAGAAGATCTTGGCGCGTTTTGAGGAACTGAAACTTGAGCCTGACCAGAGCCGCCTTGAGGCAGAGATGATTTATTATCTTGAAAAACTTGACATCAACGAGGAAAAGGTACGGCTCCGCCAACATTGCCGATATTTCCTTGACACTATCGACAATGAGCAGTTTCCGGGCAAGAAGTTGGGTTTCATCGCGCAGGAGATGGGGCGTGAGATCAATACGACCGGCTCCAAGGCAAACAACACGGAAATCCAGAAGATTGTGGTGAGGATGAAGGATGACCTTGAAAAAATCAAGGAGCAGAGCCTTAACATTCTTTAACAAACAAGCCGATTGAAAATCCAATCGGCTTATTTGTTTTGGATGCCCGATCCGGTCGGGCATGACGATGTTTATTTCTTAATTCATCATACTGTTGTTTTGTGATTCATCAAGATGATGAGGGATTTCAAGGCTTGCGACGCAGTTGAGCCCGGAGCAACCTTTTGGTTGTGAGGATTTCAACAAGTCGCGTAACGCCGAAATCGCATCATATTCTTGTTTCGTGATTCATCAAGATGGTGAGGGATTTCAAGGCTTGCGACGCAGTTGAGCCCGGAGCAACCTTTTGGTTGTGAGGATTTCGACAAGTCGCGTAACGCCGAAATCACCATTATCTTGATGAATCAAATCATCAGGGCGGCTACCAATGCAAGGATAGCATAGAACTCAGGCAACGCCGCATAAATCATCGTGTTAGTCTGAACATCGTGTCCCTGGCTGATCCCGACAATACCGTTTGCGCAGACCTGACCCTGACGGATGGCTGAGAACAGGCAGACAAGACCTACAGAGATTCCGACTCCGAAGAGCATTGCACCGTCTGTGGCGAAGTCCTTGCCCATCCACATAAGGAATGCCACGAATCCGTAAAGACCCTGTGTGGCAGGCATCGCCGAAAGAATCATATAACTTGAAGACTTCTCAGGGTTCTTCTTGAGTGCGCCTTCTGCGGCATTACCCGCAATTGTTGTTCCGATAGAGGAACCGACACCGGCAAGGCCAAGCATAAGGCCAAGACCGAGATAACCAAGAATTGTGTTAAGCATAATTGTATAAATTAAATTTGTTAATTTTTCAATGGGTTGTATTTCAATCCTTTACCCTCATATCCGCTGTTCTTGAAATACTCGACGAAGGTAAGACGGAGAGGATGCACGAAAGCACCGAGGCAGGACATCAGCAAGTTCAGTATGTGACCGAACAGGAGTATCAGCACATAAGGCAGCCAATGCCAGGTCGGGTCCGTTCCGAGGACCATCGCTCCGAGATTGTTGAATGCGCCTCCGAGCATACCGCCTGCAAGACCGAGGGCATAGAGACGGATGTATGAGAGCACATCGCCAAGGATTCCGGTAGCCATATTGTAGGTGTCCCACAGACCTGCTCCGATGTTGATGAGCGGATTGCGCCCAGGCTTGTTGAAAATGTAGATTCCGAGGGCGGAAATCACGCCGATTGCGATGACGGTGATTTTCGTCGCGCTTTCTGAAAGCACTCCCATCATTGCAAGAGAGGCGGTGATGATGCTTCCGAGAATCAGCAGGAGCCATCCCCAAGTGCTGATGTTCTCCTTGAATCCGAATCTCTTCGTGTAGAGGAGGGCCTTGATTGTCATCGCCAGACAGATATGGAACACTCCGATGAGAAGCGCCAGCACCATCTGGATGGAGTATGTCGAGCCTCCGACGGTGATGTCTCCTGTGAGCATCAGACCTTTCAGGCAGTCAGGAATCCAGGATACGGTCGTCAGATCGACTCCGAAAGCCGTTCCGAGGAAGAATCCGACTACAAGAGTGGACACTCCGAGCACGGAAATCAGTTTGCCCAGGCCGTCGAACATTCCGATGTTCACAATCTTTCTGTCCTGAAGGATACCGTATATAATAAGTATCAGTCCATATCCCGCATCGCCCATACACATGGCGAAGAACAGGAAGAAGAAAATCGAAAGGACAGGTGTTGGGTCCCATTCGCCATAGACAGGCATTCCGTACATCCCTGTCAGGCACTCGAACAGTCTGCTGAAACGGTTGTTCTTCAGTTTGATTGGCGGATTGTCCTGTTCAACGGCATCTTCCTTCACATAGAAAACGCCCATCTTGTCGAATTCTTCCGTGAGACGCTCCTGTTCGGATGCGGGAGCGAAGCCCTCGATTGTAGTGAGATATCCTTCGACAGCCTCTTTCGCCTCCGACGAGGCAATCTGGCGGTCAAGTTCCGCCCTCTTTCTCCGAAGACCGTCCTTCAAATGCTGCAGATGGCTGTCCTTCAGGCACAGTAGTTTGCCCTTGAGCGCAATCTGCTCGTCGGCAATCTTCGAAATCCTCTCGCGGATCTGCGCAACGGAAGCCTCAGGACGGGAAATCTCGGCAACGGGGAAGTCATATTCCTCACCCTTTCGCGAGACGCTCACGAACCATATCTTTGATTTCTCCTCATATACAACCTGGACAGGCCACTGCTCTTCCCATTCCGGATTGTAGGACTTTACGGAAACACAATGGAAATGAAGTTCAAGACCTTTGGAGGCAAGATCCTCCAAAGCGGCCGTGTCGTATTCGCCCCACGGTTCCGCGTCCTTCAATTCCTTCTGCGCCGCTTTCATCTCATCATTCAGGACAGCAAGCCTGTCAAACGCCGACAGGGTGTTCTGCGCCTTGCATCCTTTGATTTCGCAGGATGCTGCCGCCTCTTTGATCTTCTCAAAATCAGGATCTTTGCTGTAGTCAAGGCCCTCAAGCGTGCTGACGCAGCGGCTGACAGAGAGAATCCTCTCGAACTTCGCCGAAGTCGCCTCGTTGACCGGTTTTGTGGAACGCTTGATGTCCACCACACCCAGTTCCTGGAGTTGCTTCAGAAAGCCTTCAGTCTCCCCGCTGAGGAGAATGAAGGAATATTTTGTCATTTTCTCAATCATCGTTCTCGTCCTCCTCCTGAGCGTGTCTGCTCTTTACAATTTTCGAAGCCGCCTTTGTCAGATTCTCCTCATCTTCCATATAGCGTTTGATCTTGCGGATTGCCTCCTGATAGCCAGGTATCTGCACCTTCTCGTAAAGGTTGACCTTCTGCGTGGTCTTTTTCCTCTGGTAATCGAGAATCCTGCTCTTTTCAAGATAGACCTCGGACTCGATTCCCAGACGCGAAAGTTCCTTGAGAATGGCGACACCGTCGGCATACCAGGCAGGCTTGGTGAATGCGTTGAACTCGTTGATGGTGTAGTGTATCTCCTTCAGGGAAGGGGTCTTGACACCTGCCACCTTGACTGTCTCCAAATCCACATCGGTTATGGTGATCAGCCCTGGCTCGAATTCGTTCCACAAAGCCGCGAGGTAATCATAGCGTTTCAAAGAGGCTTCAAGATCCGCAACAAGTTTCTCCGAATACTCCTTGGCATTGCGCACCTCAAGACGCAGCGCGGACTCCTTGTTCTTCAGCGTAGGGAGTGCCTTCTGCCTCATCTTCAGCTGCTTGCCTATGTTGTTCAGAGAGGTCTTATTATATTGGAATTTTATAGCCATATTTTTTTTATTCTTTTTTCCTTCTGCTTCATCATCCTCACTTCAAATATCCTCATTGCCAACAGGCAACTGCGGTATTTTCCGTCCGGCTTCTTCGCATAAGGGAAAAATAATTAAAAAACAGATTTCTTTTTATTTACCGACCCAATACTTGTCTATGAACTGCTGCTTGATGCCGGTCTCGGCCTTGGTGAAAAATTCCCCGAAGAGTTCCCACGCCGTGTCAAGCATCTCGTCAATCTTGAGGTTGACATCAATGGCAAGGAGCCTTGTGGCGTATGCCTTAGCATAGTCAAGGCACCTGAGGTCGTAGTCGCTCAGGTCGAAGCCGTTCTCCAGTTTGGTCTTGGCGTTCTGCGCGTCGGAATAAAGACGGACTGAGGCGTTCATCACCTGGCTGTGGTCGTCCCTTGTCTTCTTTCCCTGAACGAGTTGTTTGAGTCGGGAAAGCGAACGGAACGGGTCGATGATGACCTTTCCTGAATCTGGGTCGGAACGCAGATACAACTGGCCCTCAGTGATATATCCCGTGTTGTCAGGAACGGCGTGAGTGATGTCTCCGTCGTTCAGGGTGGTCACGGCTATGATTGTGATTGAGCCTCCGTCAGGAAGTTGCACCGCCTTCTCGTAGATTTTCGCAAGGTCGGAGTAGAGCGAGCCAGGCATTGAGTCCTTTGAAGGAATCTGGTCCATACGGTTGCTCACGATACTCAGGGCATCGGCGTAAAGGGTCATATCCGTCAGGAGCACAAGCACTTTCTCGTTCTTGTCAACGGCAAAGTATTCTGCTGCCGTCAGAGCCATATCCGGAATAAGGAGCCTCTCGACAGGAGGCTGCTCCGTCGTGTTCACGAAACTGATGATCTTGTCAAGCGCACCTGCAGCCTCGAATTCGTGCTTGAAATAGAGGTAGTCGTCGTTT